>NZ_JBHVDM010000134.1:0-13927 GCF_042802775.1 Nocardia sp. NPDC057455
GGCGCTGGAAAACCAACCCAGCTCAAGCCCACCAGCGTTCGAGAATTCGCGCGACTCCGTCGTCGGAGTTCGATTCGGCGATCTCGTCGGCGGCGGCGATGGCCTCGGGGTGGGCGTTGCGCATCGCGACGCCGTGGCCGGCCATGGTGAGCATGGGGACGTCGTTGGGCATGTCGCCGAACGCGACGATGGTGGATTCGTCCACGCCGAGCCGCTGCGCGACTACCGCCAGCCCCGCGGCTTTGGTGATGCCGGGCGCGGACAGCTCGATGAGCCCGTGCTCGGTCGAGTAGGTGATGTCGGCTCGCTCGCCGATCAACGGAGCGAGCACGGTGCGCATGTCCGAGCTGCGCGCGCCGGGTAGCCGGATCAGCATCTTGATGGCGGGCGCGTCGATGACCTCCTCGCGAGCGACTGAGGTGTCGTCCGGGTTGAGCCAGGCGTGCTCGTACTGCGGCGAGCTGACGAACTGCGGAGTCACCGCGTCGTGCGCGCGCTCGCCGACCCGTTCGGCCGCGAGGCCGCAGCCCGGCAGCGCCCGTTCGGCGAGGTCGGCGAGAAAGGCGAGCGTCGGCACGTCCAACGTCATGCTGGTCAGCACCCGGTCGGCGGCGCTGTCGTAGATCACCGCGCCGTTGCCGCACACGCACAGCGGGGCGTAACCCAGGCCCTGCACCACGGGATCGATCCAGCGTGGCGGACGTCCCGTGGCCAGGACGAACGGCACACCGTCGGCGATCAGGGCGCCTACCGCTGCTTTGGTCCGCGCGGTGACCCGCTCGTCGTGATCGATGAGCGTGCCGTCCACATCGGTGGCGACCATCTTCGGCTTGGGCAGGTGCAGGGGCGTCACCCATTCCATCCTGCCGGACGACGTCCAGCCGGGTCCCGGCCGCGTGTCCGGCCGCGCCTCGGACATGCCCGGATGTCATGTGGCACGCGCGCCGCCGACCACGTCCTTATGATCGGGGGCTAATACCGACGCTGGCCCGGCCAGCCGAAAGACCAGAGGACTGATGACCGGCTTCCTGCTACGACGCGCGCTCAACTATGTCGTGCTGTTGCTGCTGGCTTCGTTCCTGACGTTCAGTCTGGCGTCACTGACGTTCCGGCCGCTGGACAGTCTCGAACAACGCAATCCGCGCCCGCCACAGGCAGTGATCGACGCCAAGGCCGAGGAGTTGCACCTCAACGACCCGATCCCGCAGCGCTATATCACCTGGCTGGCGGGCATACCGCACGGCGACTTCGGCACCACGCTGGCCGGGCAGCCGGTCAGCCAGGAATTGCCGCGGCGGGTCGCGGTGAGTCTGCGACTGCTGATCGTCGGCTCCCTGGTCGGCACGGTGCTCGGGGTGCTGATCGGCGCGGCGGGTGCGATCCGGCAGTACAAGTTCAGCGACTACTTCACCACGGTGGTGTCGCTACTGGTCTTGAGCACGCCGGTGTTCCTGCTCGCGACGCTGCTGAAGTACGGTGCGCTGGAGATCAACTCGCTCACCGGGTCGCAGATCTTCCTGTACACCGGCGAGACGTCGGCGAACAAGATCGAGGGGTTCGGGCCGCAGTTGCTCGACCGCGTCCAGCACCTGATCCTGCCCACCACCGCGCTGGCGCTCGGCGCCATGGCGAGCTACAGCCGCTACCAGCGCAACGCCATGCTCGACGTGCTGCAGAGCGATTTCATCCGCACCGCCCGCGCCAAGGGCCTCACCCGCAGCAAGGCGCTGTACAAACACGGCCTGCGCACGGCGCTGATTCCGATGGCCACGCTGTTCGCCTACAGTTTCGGCGCTCTGATCACCGGCGCGACGTTCACCGAGAAGATCTTCGGCTGGCACGGTGTCGGGGAGTGGCTGGTCGACTCGATCAACGCGCAGGACTTGTACGTCGTGGTGACGGTGACCGCGTTCGCCGGCCTGGTCGTGCTGGTGTCGGGGCTGCTGTCCGACATCGTGTACGCGATTCTCGACCCCAGGGTGCGTGTGTAGTGAGTGAGCGAGCCATCGATACCGCACCGCCGGTCACGGCGGAGCCGAGCACTAGCGAGGCGCAGTCGTGACCGAAGCCGAGATCATCGTCCAAGGCGCCCCCGAGGTCACCGCGACCGGACGGCGCAGGCTGGTCCTGCGGCGCTTCCTGCGCAACAAGCCCGCCGTCGCGGGTGGCTTGATCCTCATCGCGCTGTTCGTCGCGAGCTTCGCGCTGCCGCCGTTGCTGGCCTACGACTACCAGCAACTGGACTACACCGCCCTGCTCAAACCACCGAGCGCGAAACATCCGTTCGGCACCACCCAGATCGGTCAGGACGTGCTCGCGCAGACTCTGCGCGGATTGCAGAAATCGCTGGTCATCGGCCTGTGCGTCGCGCTGTTGTCCACCACGATCGCGGCCACCGCCGGTTCGCTGGCCGGATTGCTCGGCGGCTGGACCGATCGCGCGATCATGTGGCTGGTCGACCTGCTGCTGGTGGTCCCGAGCTTCATCATCATCGCGCTGTTCGCGCCGCGCACCAAGGGCAGCGGTTCCATCCTGCTGCTGATCGTCCTGCTGTCCGGCTTCGGCTGGATGATCTCGGCGCGGATCGTGCGCGGGCTGACACTGAGCCTGCGTGATCGCGAATTCGTCCGGGCCGCGCGGTACATGGGGGCGCCCACCCGCACGGTGATCCTCAGTCACGTCATCCCGAACATCGCCTCGATCCTGATCATCGACACCACCCTCACCGTCGGCTCGGCGATCATGGCCGAAACGGGGTTGAGCTTCCTCGGTTTCGGTGTGCAGCCGCCGGACGTATCGCTCGGTTCGCTGATCGCCGCGGGCACCAAATCAGCGTTGACTTATCCCTGGCTGTTCCTGTTCGCAGGTGGTCTGCTGATCATCACCGTGCTGTGCGCCAACCTCGTCGGTGACGGACTGCGCGACGCGTTCGATCCCGGCGCGAAGCGGGCTCGGTCGAAGAAGAAGGCGAAAGCATGACGAGCGCAGGAGCAACCGGGCAGACGGCCTCGACCGCGCCGCTGCTGGAGATCACCGATCTGCGGGTGTCCTTTCCCAGCGAGGAGGGCCGGATCGACGCGGTCCGCGGTGTCACCTACACGGTGTCCGACGGCGAGGTGCTCGCCATCGTCGGTGAATCCGGTTCCGGCAAGTCGGTGTCCTCGCTGGCGGTGATGGGATTGCTGCCGGAGCAGGCACGTATCACCGGTTCCATCCGGTTCCGCGGACGCGAACTGCTCGGGCTCGGCGACCGCGAATTGTCCAGGCTGCGCGGCAGTTCCATCAGCATGGTGTTCCAGGACCCGCTGTCGGCGCTGACGCCGGTGTACCGGGTGGGTGATCAGATCGCCGAAGCCCTGCTGGCGCACGGCAAGATGGGCAGGAGCGAAGCCGCGAAGCGCGCGGTGGAACTGCTCGACCTGGTCGGCATCCCGGATCCGCGGGTGCGGGTCAAAGCGTTCCCGCACGAGTTCTCCGGCGGCCAGCGCCAGCGTGTGGTCATCGCGATGGCGATCGCGAACGATCCGGCGCTGATCATCTGCGACGAGCCGACCACCGCACTGGACGTGACGGTGCAGAAGCAGATCCTGAACCTGCTGCGCAAGGCCCGCGATATCACCGGCGCGGGCGTCATCATGATCACCCACGACATGGGCATCGCCGCGACGCTGGCCGACCGCGTCGCCGTCATGTACGCGGGCAGAATCGTCGAGACCGCCACCGCCGCGGACCTGTTCAGCGCGCCCCGGATGCCCTACACCGTCGGCCTGCTCGGCTCGATCCCGCGCATGGACGGTCCGCCACGGCGGCCGCTGATCCCGATCGTCGGCGCGCCGCCCGCCATGCACGCGCTGCCGCCGGGCTGCTCGTTCGCACCGCGCTGCCCGGTGGCGATCGACGAATGCAGGACCGCGGAACCACCGCTGGAGGCGGTCGAACCCGGGCATGCCGCCGCCTGCATTCGCACCGCCGAGGTCGGCGCCGACGACCTGTTCGAGGCCTATCGCCGCGAGATCGCCGAGCCGGACGCCACGGCGGAGGTGGAAACCGACGTAGTTCTGCGGGTCTCGGACCTGGTGAAAGTTTTTCCGATCACCTCGGGTGTCGTACTGCGCCGCCGCACGGGGGAGGTCAGGGCGGTCGACGGGATCAGCTTCGAGGTTCGCGGCGGGCGCACCTTGGCGCTGGTCGGTGAGTCCGGCTCCGGCAAGTCCACCACGCTCACGCAGATTCTCGATCTGGTCGCGCCGCAGTCGGGCGCCATCGAGATCATGGGCAACGACGTCGCGTCGCTGAGCAGGGCGCGCAAGCGGGAGATCCGCCGGAAGATGCAGATCGTCTTCCAGGACCCGACCGCCTCGCTGGATCCGCGCCTGCCGATCTTCGACGCGCTCGCCGAGCCGTTGCGCATCGACGGGCGACCGCGGGCCGAGATCGTCCGCCGGGTACCGCAACTGCTCGAGCAGGTCGGGCTGCGCCCGGAGCATGCCGACCGCTACCCCGCGGACTTCTCCGGCGGCCAGAAACAGCGCATCAGCATCGCCCGCGCCCTCGCGCTGGACCCGGAGCTCCTGGTGTTGGACGAGCCGGTCTCTTCGCTGGATGTTTCGATCCAGGCGGGCGTGCTCAACCTGTTACGCGATCTGCAAATCGAGCGCGGATTGTCCTACCTGTTCGTCTCACACGACCTGTCGGTGGTGCGGAATCTGGCCCACGACGTCGCCGTCATGTATCGCGGCAAGATCGTGGAATACGGCTCGGCGGAGCAGATATTCGCCGATCCTCAGCACGAGTACACCAGGGCGCTGATCGACGCGGTGCCGGTTCCAGCAGTCAGCCGATAGTCAGGAGAGCGCGATGCGGATCCGTTTCGACCGATTGCGATGGACGGCGGGCTTGGCGGCGATCGCGCTGATCGCCGCGGGCTGCGGAGCGGGCGTCGACGATTCGGCGAAGGGTTTGTCCGACGCGCTCGGTACGACCAGCGATATCAATCCCAAGAACCGCGACGAGGTGCGCGAAGGCGGCAATCTACGCCTGGCGGTCACCAGTTTTCCGGAGAACTGGAACACGCTGTCCATCGACGGCAACGACGGCGATATCGGCGACCTGGAGCGTCCGCTCATGCCGCGCGCGTTCAACGTCGACGCGGCGGGCAACTCCACCGTGAACAAGGACTTCTTCACCGATGTCGCGCTGACCGGCACCAGCCCGCAACAGGTCACCTACACGATCAATCCCGCGGCGGTGTGGTCCGACGGCACTCCGATCACCTGGGAGGACATCGCCGCGCAGGCACACGCGCTCAGCGGTCGCGACAAGCGGTTCCTGATCGCGATCACCAACGGCTTCGAGTTCGTCGACAAAGTCGAGCGCGGTGTGGACGATCGGCAGGCCGTGCTCACCTTCAACCATCCCTTCGGTGAATGGCGCGGCCAGTTCGCCGGCGACTCCGCGCTCTTCCCGAAGTCGGTGACGGCGACCCCCGAGTCGTTCAACAAGGGACTGGTGGACCGGCTCGGCCCCAGCGCGGGCCCGTTCGTGATCCAGTCCACCGACCGCGCCCAGGGCCGGATCGTGTTGAGCCGCAACCCGAGGTGGTGGGGCGAGACACCCAAGCTCGACACCATCACCTACAGCGTGCTGGATAGCGCGGCCTGGGTGGGGGCCTTGCAGAACAATGAACTCGACCTGATCCGGCTGACCTCGATCGACGAGGTCAAGACGGTCCGCAATACCGATGGTCTGGTGATTCGCCGTGCACCGGGTAACCGCTGGCGGCACATCACCTTCAACGGCGCTCCCGGCTCCATTCTCGCGGACCCGCGCCTGCGGGTGGCGATCTCGAAGGCCATCGACCGGCAGGGTATCGCGACGGCGACCCAGAATGGTCTGGTCGAGAACCCGAAGCCGCTGAATAATCACATCTTCCTGCAGGGTCAGGAAGGCTATCAGGACAATTCGGCGCCGGTGGCCTACGACCCCGACCAAGCGGCGCGGGAACTCGACGCGCTCGGCTGGAAACTCAGCGGCGACGTCCGTGAGAAGGACGGTCGGAAGCTGGAAATCCGCGACGTGATGTACAACGACCCGCTGTGGGTCCAGATCGCGCAGATCATCCAGCAGAACCTGGCCCGCGTGGGCGTGCGGCTGACCATCGATACCAAGCCCGGCGCCGGCTATTTCACCGACGTCATCATTCCCGGTGATTTCGACGCCGCGCAGTTCATCTTCTCCGGAGACGCCTTCGCGATGAGCGACATCCGGCAGATCTATTACTACGACCCGAACGACCTGCAGGGTAATTACGGCCGCGTCGGTTCGCCCGAGCTCAATGCCCTGATCGAGCGCACACTGACCGAACTCGATCCGAAGAAGGCGATCGAACTGGCCAACGAGGTCGACCGGAAAGTGTTCGAGGAAGGACATTCCCTGCCGCTGACCCAGTCCGACGGCAGTTTCGGCGCCCGCGCGGACCTCGCCAATATCGGCTCTCCCGGCCTGGCGTCCTACGATTACACCGAGATCGGATTCGTGAAATGAGAGCAGTACAGCCAACCCGCAACCGCCGGCGGCGGACACGGACCGTGATCGTTCGGGCGCTCACCGTGGGCACGGCGCTCGCGCTGTTGGTCGGCTGCGGCTCGGGCGACAGCGAGGTGAAGTCGGGTTCCAACGCACTGGGTTCGACCAACGACATCAATCCCCAGGAGCCGAGCGCACTGCGCGACGGCGGCAACCTGCGTCTCGCCATCACGAATTTCCCGGCGACGTTCAATTCGCACCACGTCGACAGCGACTATGACCTCTCCGAAGTGGTCGACTGGACATTGCCGGGGCCGATCACCTCCAACGCCGCAGGCGAATTGTCGATCGACCACAATTTCTTCACCGACATCGCGCTGACCGAGACCAACCCGCAGCGAGTTGTCTACACCATCAACCCCAAGGCGGTCTGGTCCGACGGCAGCCCGATCACCTGGGAGGACCTGCGGTCCCAGGCGGAGGCGCTGAGCGGCCGCAACACGGAATACCGGGTCTCCGCGACTCAGGGCTACAGCCGGCTGGCCGGCGTCGAGCGCGGCGTCGACGACCGCCAGGCGGTCGCCACCTTCGGACAGCACTACGCGGATTGGCGGGGCCTGTTCAGTCAGCTGATGCCGAAGGAATCGACCGAGACGCCGCAGGCGTTCAACGAGCGTGACCGCAACGGGCTCGCCAAGTCGGCGGGACCGTTCGTGATCACCTCCGTCGACCGGGCGCAGCAACGCATCGTGCTCAGCCGCAACCCGAAATGGTGGGGCGAGACGCCGAAACTCGACACCGTCACCTACAGCGTGCTCGACTATTCGGCCCGTCTCAACGCCTTGCAGAACAATGAGCTCGACGCCATCGACATCTCGGGCATCGAGGAGGTCAAGTCCGCGACCAACTCGCCGGGCATCATCGTGCGTCGCGCTTCGCGTCCGTCCAATTCGCACATCACGTTCAACGGAGCCCAGGGGTCGATCCTCGCGGATCCCCGCCTGCGCGTCGCAATCGCGAAGGCGATCGACCGTCAGGGCGTCGTCACGGCGCTGCAGAACGGGATCGTGGAGAATCCCAAGCCGCTGAACAACCACATCTACCTCGACGGGCAGAAGGGCTACCAGGACAACTCCGCGGTGATCGCCTACAACCCCGACGAGGCGGCCCGCATGCTGGACGAACTCGGTTGGAAGCTCAACGGCGACGTCCGCGAGAAGGACGGGCGGAAGCTGGTGATCCGGGATGTGATGTTCCAGCAGGACACCTGGGTGCAAATGGCGCAGATCATGCAGCAGAATCTGGCTCGGGTCGGGGTGAAACTCGAAATCCAGACCTTCCCAGGCAACGGCCTGTTCACCGATGTCATCGACCCGGGCAACTTCGACATCGCTCAGTTCAGCTGGCAGCGAAGCATTTTCCCGCTCGGCGCGCTGCCCCAGATCTACGCCTACGACCCGGCGAATACGCTCAGCAACAAGGGCCGGATCGGGTCACCCGAACTGAACGCGCTGATCGAGCAGACCATCTCCGAACTCGACCCAGAGAAGGCGATCGAGCTTGCGAACAAGGCCGACCGGATGATCTTCGAGCTGGGTCATTCGGTGCCCGTCGCGCAATCGGCCGGCAACGTAGCGGTCCGTGCGGGCCTGGCCAACTTCGGCGCCTTCGGGCTGGCTTCCACGGACTACCAACGGGTGGGCTTCGAGAAGTGAGGTCGTTTCCGTAGGACGCAACGAGCAGGAAGGATCACCATGCGGATTACCTCTGCGTGTGCCCGGCTGGCCTTATCGCTGGTCGTCGTAGGGCTGGCAATCACCGGTTGTGGCGGCGACAACGGAGTGACCCCAGGCTCCAGCACGGTCGGCAGCACCAACGACATCAACCCGAGGGACCCGAGCGAACTGCGCGACGGCGGTAACCTGCGGCTGGCACTCTCCAATTTTCCGGAGACTTTCAACTATCTGCACGTAGACGGCGGAACGGAAACTGTCTTCTACATAGTCGAAGCGACGATGCCCGCCGCCTTCGTCAGTGACGCGGCGGGGCAGCTGAGCGTCGACCACAACTTCTTCACCGATATCAAGCTGACCGGCAACAGCCCGCAGCAGGTGGAGTACACCATCAATCCGAAGGCCGTCTGGTCCGATGGCTCGCCGATCACCTGGGAGGATCTCCGGTCTCAGGCGAATGCGCTCAGCGGTAAGGACAACGCGTTCCTCGTCTCGGGCACCGGTGGTTTCGAGCGGGTCGGCAAGGTCGAGCGCGGCGCCGATGACCGGCAAGCCGTGGTGACCTTCGATCAACCGTATGGCGAATGGCAAGGACTGTTCAGCCCGCTGTACCCGAAGTCGGTCACCGCGACCCCCGACGCCTTCACCAACGCGGCCAGGAACGGGCTGCCGCAAAGTGCGGGCCCCTTCGTGGTCACCTCCATCGATCGCAGCCAGAATCGCATCGTGCTCGGGCGCAATCCCCGGTGGTGGGGCGATACGCCGAAGCTCGATTCCGTCACCTTCAGCGTGCTCGACCATTCGGCCTGGCTGCCCGCGATCCAGAACAACGAGCTCGATCTCGCCTACATGTCCGGCATCGAGAACGTCAGCGCCGCGCGCAATGCCGCGAACGTGGTCATCCGGCGCACGCCGGAGCCGGCTTGGTCGCACATCACGTTCAACGGAGCACCCGGTTCCCTGCTCGCCGATCCGCAGCTGCGAATCGCCATCTCCAAGGCGATCGACCGGCAGGGAGTGGTAACCGCCTCGCAGCACGGCGTCGTCGACGATCCCAAGCCGCTGAACAATCATGTCTTCGTGTCGGGACAGAAGGGCTACCAGGACAACGCGGCGCCCATCGCCTACGACCCGGACGAGGCCGCCCGCATGCTGGACGCGCTCGGCTGGAAACTCAACGGCGACGTCCGCGAGAAAGACGGTCGCAAGCTCGAACTTCGCGACGTGATGTACCAGCAGGATCAGTGGGTGCAGACCGCGCAGATCGTGCAACAGAACCTCGCGAAGGTCGGGGTGAAGTTGACCATTCAGACGGTGCCCGGCACCGGACTGTTCACCAACGTCATCGACCCCGGCAATTTCGATCTGGCTCAATTCAGTTGGAACGGTAGCGTCTTGCCGCTCAGCGGGCTGCGGCAGATCTACTACTACGATCCCGCCAACTGGCAGGGCAACAAGGCGCGGATCGGCAGCCAGGAACTCAACGCGCTGATCGACCGGACCCTCTCCGAACTGGACCCCGACAAGGCCATTCAGCTGGCCAATCAATGCGATCGGATGATCTTCGAAGAGGGTTATTCCATCCCGCTGAATCAGGCATCGGGCACCTACGCCACCCGGGCCGACCTGGCGAACTACGGTGCGTTCGGCCTCGCCTCGCGGGACTACACCAAGGTCGGCTTCCTGAAGTGAGAGCCGGACCGGGCCACCCGCTGGCCTATCCACTCACGGTGACGGTCGGCGCCCTCGCGGTCTGTGCCGCTTGGGCGCCGTTCGGCACTCTGGATCAGGTGGCGGGCATAGTGGCCGTCGCGCTCGGCGTAGTCGGGTATACCGGGTATCGGCTCGCGGTCGCTTTCGGTGTGCTTCCGTCGTGGCGTTCGGGCACTGCGCAGACCGTGCGGGTCACCCGCGTTCGCCAGCAGCGCCGCCTGGACAGCCGCTCATGGTTGCAAGTCGAAGGCACCGGTCGTCCACGGTGGCTTGCGGTGTACTTCGACCCGGCGCTGGTAGCCCTCACCGAAACCGAAGCACAACTCACCGGCCGCACGATGCACGTCGCCGGACGACGCTTCTACCCGTCCGGCCGGATCAGCGAGGTCGAACCCCCCGGCCGTCTCCTCGACAACCCCAGCCGTCCCGACCCCGACGCGCTCACCCACATCGCGAAGATCACTTGGCCGCGCCGCCTCCTGCTCGACGCGCAATCCGCCGTCGCCGCCCCTGTCGCCGCGCTCCTGTGGGTCTATATCGATGGCGGTGGCTTGCCGGCCTTCTTCGCGGCCACCACCATCGCGGCGGCGTGTTCGATCTGGCTTTCCGCCATCCGAGGGTCCGATCCGAGCTGACATCCATACGCGGTGCGAATCGTCGATTCCCCCAACCGCGCCGTCCGCCATCTGACCCGAGTCGGCAGCGACCAGGCAAGATGGTCTGACCACTTGACCTCCTGACCACGAAGCGGCACAGTGGACGCATGGCGTTGCAACCTGTGGTCAAGCGGTCGGTGTCGGCGGATGTGTTCGAGCAGATCGCCGCGGATGTGCTCAGTGGCGAGCTGGCGCCGGGGGCGACCTTGCCCAGTGAGCGGCAGTTGGCCGAGGCGCTGGGGGTGTCCCGACCCGCGGTTCGGGAGGCGCTTCAGCGGCTGGCAGCGGCCGGGCTGGTAGCCGTGCGGCAGGGAGACGCGACGACCGTGCTGGACTATCGGCGCGGTGCGGGGCTCGAGGTTCTGCCCAGGCTGCTGGTGCAGGCCGGGGAACTGGACCCCGCCGTCGCACGCAGCATTCTGGAGGCCCGCCTGCACAACGGGCCGAAGGTGGCGGAGTTGGCCGCGCGCCGGGTCGGCACGGTCGGCGCGGAAGAGGTTCGCCCTCTGCTGGAGAGCTCGGTCGAAGCGCTCGCCGCCGAACCGGACCCGATCACGCAGCAGCGGCACGCGATGGAGTTCTGGGACCACGTCGTGGACGCGGCCGACTCGATCGTTTTCCGGCTGATGTTCAACATGTTGCGCGCCGCCTATGAACCAGCGCTCGCGGCGCTGGCCCCGATCATGTCCGCCGAGGTGGGCAACGTCGAGGCATACCGCGAACTTGCCGCCGCCATCACGGCGGGCCGGCCGCAGAAGGCCGCCACCATCGCTCGGGCACTGCTCGAGCCGGCGACCACCGCCCTGATCGAGGTCCTCGGTGGACCGCCGGTCACGCACAGCTAGGAACCATGATGACTGAATCCGAAGCATCCGAACGTGAATCGGTCGCAGCGGACGCGCGTGCGCGGGTGCGCAGAGACGAGCGGGCGCTGCGCCGCGGACTCACCCTGGGCCAGGCATTCGAGGAATTCTTCCGGCACCCTTCGCCGTGGATGATCGGAACAACCCTGGTCGGCGCACTGATCGCCCGGAGCGTCGTCGGCGACTGGCAGCCGACCGATCTACTGGTGCCCGCCGTGATGCTGGCGGTCTTCCCGGTCTTCGAATGGATCGTGCACGTCACCGTGCTGCATTGGCGGCCACGGCGGCTCGGCCCGGTCGCGCTCGACAGCGAGCTGGCTCGCAAGCACCGCGAGCACCATGTGGATCCGCGCGACATCCCACTGATCTTCATCCCGACCAGGACGCTTTCGGTGCTGGTCGTCGTGTTGATCGCACTGGCGGCGTTCGCCTTCCCCCGCCCAGGCCTCGGTCTGACCTTCCTGATCACCATCACCCTGCTCGGCCTCGGCTACGAGTGGACGCACTACCTGATCCACACCGACTACAAGCCGAAAGGCTCGCTCTACCGGGCGATCTGGCGCAACCATCGCCACCACCACTACAAGAACGAGCACTACTGGTTCACGGTCACCAGCTCCGGCACCGCCGACCGCCTCTTCGGCACCTACCCGGACCCGGCCACAACCGACACCTCACCCACCGCCCGTAAGTTGCATTCGGCCTGACGAGAGCCCCTTGCGATGAATGCGCTTGTCCGCATCCAGGACACCGCAGACCCTCGCGTGCACACACCGCAACTGACCATGGACGCGAGCTACTCGGCCGCAGCTTCGCGATCGTCAACGAACTGGACCGCGATCTGCGGGATTCACTCGACCAACAGGACGCAGCGGCGGTGCCCACCGCGCTGACGCATTTGATGACAAAGATCCAATGCCAGCCGGGATGTCACCCGAGTCGCCGCATCGAACCGGTGGCGATCGAAAGGCTTACCGCACGGCGAGCAAACACTCCGCGATCGCTCGCGCCCGGAAGGCCGCATCCGGATTCCCCTCGCGAACGGCGGTGACGATCGCTCCGTCCACCAGCAACGCGAGTTCTGCGGCCATTTCCGAAGCGTCGGACCAACCCGCCTCGGTGAGAAGTTCGGCCAGGTAATCGATCACTCGCCGCTTGTGCCGGTCGGCGACCTGATGCGCGGCACTGTCCCGATCGGCGACCTCGACCATGGTGTTGATGAACGCGCAGCCGCGAAAGTCCTTGCGCGCGAAGCGGTCGGCCAAAGCGTCGAAGACCGCGACCGGGCGGGCGGACGGGTCGTCCGTCTTCGCCTCGACCGATTCGCGCAGCCAGCTCAGCCACCGGCGGTCGCGATCCTCCAGCACCGCGACGACCAGTTCGTCCTTGCCTGCGAAGTGGCGATAGAACGACGCACGGCCTACGCCGGACTCCTGAAGCAGGCGGTCGATGCCGACGGCTCGAATGCCTTCGGCATAGAAGAGATCTTCCGCCGTGGTGAGCAAACGCTGCCTGGCCTGGGTTGCCATGACGTCACGGTAGCAGAACGGAACCGATCAGTACCATCCGACTTGACCAATACGGAACCGATCAGTACCGTCCCAATTCGGCACCGATCAGTACCATCTTGTCTAGCTGGAGGCTTCGATGTCCCGCCTACCCTTTGTATCCCCCGATTCCGCCGATGCCGAGCAAGCCGACCTGCTCGCCGAGGTACAGCGCCAGCTGGGCCGCGTCCCGAATCTCTACGCCGCCATGGCGAACAGCCCCGCTACCCTGCGCGGATACCTCAATCTGCGCGACGCACTGACCAGGGGAAAGCTCTCCGCCCGAGTGCGCGAGCAACTCGCATTGCTGGTCGCCAGTGAGAACGGTTGCGACTACTGCACCGCCGCGCACACCATGCGCGCCGAGCGGATGGGCTTCACCGAGCAGGCGATCGCCGACACCCGCGCGGCGCGTGCCGAAGACCCGCACGCCGACGCGATCCTGCGCGTCGCTCGCGACGTGCTCCGCTCCCATGGCCGGATCGACGACGCCGCGCTCGCTTCGGCCCGCACCCGGGGCGTCAGCGACGCCGAACTGAGCGAAATCGTCGGCCACGTCGCGCTCAACGTCTTGTCCAACTACTTCAACCACGTCGCCGAGCCGGAACTCGACTTCCCGCCCGCGGCGCCGACGGAAGGTACTTCGATGGAAACGAAATGGCGGCCCGCGAGCGAAGTCGTCCTGGCCGAGGGCTACTCCCTGCTGGACCGGGACGGGCAGACCACCCGCATCGTCGATGACGTCCGCATCGCGATCGAAGGCGGATTCCTGCACGTCAAGGTCTCCGACGCCGCCGACATACAGGTGGTCTCGGCGCCGGCGGTCGCCCTGGTGACCTACCGCGCCTCCTGACCCTCGACCAGGAAGCCCGGTCCGCAACCGATTGCGG
>NZ_JBHVDM010000135.1:0-13642 GCF_042802775.1 Nocardia sp. NPDC057455
CCTCGGCGGTCGCGGTCTGTTGCTGGTGCACGACCGGGAACTGTTGCGGCTGATCGACGACTGGCTGCGCGCCCTCGGTGACGAGACGTTCGTGGAAACCCTGCCGCTGCTGCGCCGCACCTTCGGCGCGTTCGAATCAGGTGAGCGCCGCGCGATCGGGCAGGCGGTCCGCGACGGCGGATCCGCCGCCGCCGCGTCGGCCGTGACGGGCATCGACGTGGACCTGGCCGCGGCCGCGGTGCGCACAGCGGCGGAGATCCTCGGGATCTCGGTATGAGCGGAGACAGTGTGAGCGGTCGGGCCCGCAGGCCGCAGCGCGGCCTGACCACCCAGGCCCCTGCGCACACCGGAAAGGACGCAGCATGAGCGATCAGGCAATCCGTCGCGACCGCAGCGGAACTCGCACTCGTACCGGGGAGGGCAGGGCATGACCGACGAAACACAGTCTCAACGCTGGCGATTGGTGCTCGGTGCGGCCGCGGAGGAAGGACTGGGCGGGCTGGGCTCCGGTGCGGACGCCGCCATGGACCGGGCGCTGTCGGCGTTGTACAACACCGATGACGAGACCTCGCCCGGCAAACGCACCGGCGGTTTGCAGGGCTCGGCCCCGCGTGTGGCCCGCTGGCTCGGCGATATTCGCGGCTACTTCCCCGCCTCCGTCGTCGAGGTCATGCAGCGCGACGCCGTGGAGCGGCTCGATCTCACCCAGTTGCTGCTGGAGCCGGAACTGCTCGAGGCGGTGGAGCCCGATGTGCACCTGGTCGGCACCCTGCTGAGCCTGAACCGGGTGATGCCCGAGACCACCAAGGCGACCGCGCGCATGGTGGTGGCGAAGGTGGTGCGGGAGATCGAGCAGCGCGTCGCGGCGCATACCGTCGCCGCGGTCTCCGGTGCGCTGAACCGCGCCGCCCGCGTCACGCGGCCGAGACTGCGGGATATCGACTGGAACCGCACCATTCGCAAAAACCTCGCCACCTACCTGCCCGAGCATCGCACCGTGGTGCCCGAACGCCTGGTCGGCTACGGCCGCAAGGCCCAGGCGGTGCGGCGCGATGTGGTGCTGGCCATCGATCAATCCGGTTCGATGGCCGCCAGTGTCGTGTACGCGTCGGTGTTCGGTGCGGTGCTCGCCTCGATGCGGTCACTGCGCACCTCGATGGTGGTCTTCGACACCGAGATCGTGGATTTGACCGACAAACTCGACGACCCGGTAGAAGTGCTGTTCGGTACGCAACTGGGCGGGGGCACGGACATCAACCGGGCTCTCGCCTACTGCCAGTCCTTGGTCACCCGCCCGGCCGACACGTTGTTCGTCCTGATCTCCGACCTCTACGAGGGTGGCATCCGCGACGAGATGCTGCGGCGTGTCCGCTCGATGCAGGAGTCGGGCGTTCAGATCGTCGTACTGCTCGCGCTGTCCGACGACGGCGCACCCGCCTTCGACCACGACAACGCCGCGGCCCTTGCCGCGCTGGGCATCCCGGCCTTCGCCTGCACGCCCGACAAATTCCCGGAGCTGCTGGCGCTCGCTCTCGATCGCGGCGACGTCCAGTCCTGGGCGCACACCAACGCCGCCCACCACTAGATCGGCCTTCGCACCGATCCCACTTGCGCGTTGCGCGATTGCGACAGTGACCTGGACATAGCCCTTCCGGCCGCGGCGACCCGTCGCGCTCCCTGGTTTCGGCCTCCGTGGATCGCACCATGCGGCGCTCGTGCGCGGAACCCGCACCGCGATGCAGAGCGGCACGGAATCCGCGCACGGACCGGGTCAGCTGGAGTAACCGCTGCTCGAAGCCGTTCTCGTCGGCACGGGACCCATCACTCCCCACGCGGTGGCCGCCGCGGGGACCACGAAGGGATGCACAGCGGCGGACACCGCCAGCAACACGACAGCGACCATGATGTCCAGCCAGTAATGGTTGGCGGTGCCCACGACCACGAGCGTGGTCAGCGCCGGATGGGCCAGCGCGAGCCAGCGCCACGACGTGCGGGTCGCGGCGACCACCGCGACACCGAGCAATAGTGCCCAGCCGACGTGTAGCGAAGGCATGGCCGCGAACTGGTTGGAAAGCCCGCCGGAATCGGCGTCGCCGTAGACGGATTGGCCGTACCGCGCGGCCAGATCGACGAACCCCTGATCGGGCAGCATCCGCGGCGGCGCGAGCGGAACCAGGATGTGCACCACGAGCGCGGCGCCGGTCAGCGCCACCATGAGATTCCTGGTCCAGCGATAGTGCTCCGGACGGAATATCCACAGCCACAACAGGACCCCGACGGCCACGGTGAAATGCGCTCCGGCGTAGTAGAAGTTGGCCGGAACCGCCAGGAATTCCCGGTGCAGGAACAACGCCTGAACCGACCGCTCGTCCAGCAGGCCGAGCCGTCTTTCGAAACCGAGCAAGCCGTGCGCGTTGACCATGGCGCGCCCGGTGTCGTCGGCGGTGACCAGCCGCCCGGCGCGATAGCCGAGGTAGAGCACCGTGATGAGGACGAGCTGCCCGACCGCCTCGCCGCCGCGACCGTGTACGGCCGTCCGCACTCGCGCGACGGCTCCGCCCGGCGCGAACTCCAGTCCGGAACCGAAGTTCACAGCGACCATCGCGCGGCCTCCTTCCCCGTTGAAATCAGGCCGTTTACCGAGAGTTAAGTGGAGTGATAACCTCCGTTTAATCTAGCACTACGAAACCGACAACTTCAGCAAGATGTGACCGGGCAGACACCGTCCGGAAGATGGACGAGTTCACCTGCGAGACAGGTGAATTCGCGATCACTGCCGCCCACTCGCCCGACCTCGGAGATGGTGTCGTCAGGCACACGAAGCTGCGATCCAACGACCTCCCGCCGTCGGGCGTGATGCCGATCGCCCGCGAAGAGGAACCGATCCCGACAGTCCACCGGCGATCGCGGTCGGGTCCGGATCGGTGACGGCTCCAGCCGATGAGCCCGACGCGAACCGGGAAGTGGAGTGACGCACATCACATCAGAGCGTGTCACGTTCCGGCGAGCCGCGGTGTCCCGAGGGCATGACTGAACACGACAAACGCCACAAGGTCCTCGTCATCGGGGGCGGTTACGCCGGAACGTTCGCGGCCAATCGGCTACGGGTGCGCACCGATGTCGACATCACGCTGGTCAATCCCCGTCCGCAGTTCGTCGATCGAATCCGGTTGCACCAGTTCGTCGCAGGCACCGGCGACGCGGCGCTCGACTATGGCACGCTGCTCGGTACCGGCATCGAGTTGGTCGTCGACAGCGCCACACGCATCGACACCGCCACCGGTATGGTGCGGCTGGCGTCGGGCCGCGCGCTGGATTACGACCACGTCATCTACGCGGTCGGCTCCACCGCGGCGACCCCGGCTGTGCCGGGTGCGGCCGAGTTCGCCTTTCCGCTAGCCGAATTCGAGGACGCGCAACGATTGCGAGCCAGGCTCGACGAGTTGTCCCTCGATGCTCCGATCACCGTGGTCGGCGGCGGACCGACCGGCATCGAGACGGCCGCCGAACTGGCCGAACAAGGACGCGCGGTCACGCTGGTGAGCGGCGCAACCCTGATGCCGTCACTGAGTGCGCGGGGTCGCCGCTACGTCGCCGGATGGTTGTCCCGGCACGGTGTCACCGTGCTCGAGGCGAACGCGGTGACCGAGGTCCGGCCGGAGGCGGTCGTCTTCGCCGACGGTGCGGTGCGTCCGAGCGCACTCACCATCTGGACCACCGGTTTCGGCGTGCCGCGGTTGGCGGCCGAGAGCGGGCTGCGGACCGACACGCTCGGCCGTCTGCTCACCGACGAGACGCTGACCAGCGTCGACGACGCTCGCATCGTGGCCACCGGCGACGCCGCCGCACCGTCGGGCCAGCCGTTGCGGATGAGCTGCCAGGCCGCCGGGCCACTCGGGGCGCAGGCCGCCGACACCGTGCTGAGCCACATCGCGGGGACCGAACCCGCGGTAGTCGACCTGGCCCTGCTGGGGTCGTGCGTCAGCCTCGGCCGGCGCGTCGGCATCCGGCAGCTCGCCCGCAAAGACGACACCGCGGTGAACCTCTACATCGGGGGGCGCGCCGGCGCGAGAATCAAGGAGGTGACGTGCAAGATCGGGGTGGGGAAGATCCGCCGCGAGGCCCGTAAGCCGGGTTCCCTGGCATGGCCCAAGGGAGGCCCGCGTCCCGAGCAGCCGGTCTCCGCCGGGCCGGTGGTCACGTCCGCATGACGCCCGACGAGCATGCCGAGCGGTTCACCCTGCTGCGTCCGCTGCTGTTCACGATCGTCTACGAAATCCTCGGTTCGGCAACCGAATCCGACGACGTGCTGCAGGACAGCTATCTGCGCTGGGCCGAGGTGGACTTGGCGACGGTGCGCGACACCAAGTCGTATCTGGCACGGCTGGTGACCCGTCAGGCGCTCAATGCCCTGCGTGCGGGCACGCGCCGTCGCGAGGACTACATCGGCCCGTGGCTGCCCGAACCGCTGCTGCTCGACGAGCACGACGCGTCGGCCGACATGGTGCTCGCCGAGTCGGTGTCGATGGCGATGCTCGTGCTGCTGGAAACACTCACTCCCGACGAGCGTGCGGTGTTCGTCCTGCGTGAGGTGTTCGGCTTCGAGTACCACGAGATCGCCGCAGCGGTGGACAAATCCGTGATGACGGTGCGCCAGGTGGCACACCGCGCCCGCGAGCATGTGCGAGCTCGGCGTAGGCGCTTCGAGCCCGTCGACACCGCGACGATCGCGCGGATCACCGACCAGTTCATGGCGGCGACGACCACCGGTGACACGCGGGGGCTGCTCGCGCTGCTCGCTCCGGACGCCACCTGGACCGCCGACAGCGGCGGCAAGGCCACAGCGGCGCGCCGGCCGGTGGTGGGCGCGGAGCAGGTGGCCGCGGTACTCATGAATTTGTTCCACACCAGGTGGCGGACGTCTGACATACGGATGGAGATGGTCAACTGCAACAACACGCCCGCGATGGTCGCCTACCGCGGCGACCATCTGGAAGGCGTCTTCCTGATCGAGATCTCCGACGGCAAGATCACCAATTTCTACGCCATCCGCAACCCGGACAAACTCGCCAAGGTGACGGTTCCGCGCCGGATCAGCCGGTAGGAGGCCCGACGGTGCGGCGACCCGATTCTCTCGCCGAAGGGGATAAAGTCTGCCTTTCAGAGGTCGGCGATAGCCGCCAGTGGCGGTGTGCGCGCCGCCCGCACCGCGGGCCACAGGGCGGCGAGCACCCCGACGACCGCCGAGCTGATCAGGACCAGCACCAGCTGACTCCACGGGATGGCGATCTGGTCGAGGCCGAAATCGCGCAGCGTGCGCAGGAAACCGACGCCGAGCCCCAGCCCGAGCAGCATGCCGACGACAGCACCGAACACCGCGATCAGCATCGACTCCAGATAGATCGTCCGGCGCACCTGAGGGCGCTGCATACCGACCGCGCGCAGCATGCCGATCTCCCGGCGTCGCTCCACCACCGACAGCGCGAGCGTGTTGACGATGCCGAGGATCGCGATCACCACCGCCAAGGCGAGCAGGCCGTACAGGATGGCCAGCAGGGTGTTGATCTGCTTGCCCTGCGCGCCTTTGAACTCCTCACGGTCCTGCACCTGCACCACGACGAACTGCTCGGTGGCCTTCTCCAGGTCGGCTCGCATCTGGGTGAGGTTCGCGCCCGGTTGCGCCTTGATCAGCACCAGGAAGTTGGTCCGGAAGTTGAGCGGGACGACCTCGTCGTAGACCGTCTGCGATACCACCATCGGACCGAGCAGCGGATTCTTCTTGTACAGACCGGTCACGGTGAGCGGGACCTTCTTGCCGTCGACGCTGGTCGGGGTTACCTGGTCGCCGACCTTCCACCCGCGGTCACCGGCCTCGTCCTCCGACACGAGCACGTCCCTGGCACCCAGGGTGTCGCTGCCGCGCACGATCTCGTAGTTCAGCACGTCGGCCAGCGGAGCGTCCGGCGAGGTGGCGAACACCTGCTCGTCGCCGAGCTTGAAGCCTGCGCCCCGCATTCCCACCGCTTGCTGTACTCCCGGCACTTTGCCGCGCGCGGCGTCGGCCGCGCCGAACGGCACACCGAGCAATTGCGGGCCCGCCAGCACATAGTCGGCTCGCACGCCTTTGTCGACCAGCACACCGACGCTGGCCTTCGCCGAGGCGCCCAGCATGCCGATCGCCGAGACCAGCATCAGTCCCAGGGTGAGCGCGAACGCCGTGGCGGCGGTGCGGCGAGGATTGCGCGCCGCGTTGTTGCGCGCCATGCGGCCGATCGGCCCGAACGGGCGCACCAGCGCACCGAGCCCGCCGACCAGCGGTCGCGACAGCGCGGGCGCGGCGAGCAGCACGGCGAAGATCAGCCCGAGCGCGCCGACCCCGACCGTAGCGGCCGCCGTGCCGCCGGTGCGCTGCGCACCCAGCACGACGAATCCCGTGCCGAGCACGGCCAGCACCACACCGCAGATCGTGCGCAGGCGCAGCGACTCCCCCGCCGAGGCGAACTCTTCGCGCATGGCCTGCACCGGCGGAATGCGCGAGGCGCGGCGGGCGGGCGCGTAGGCGCTCACCATCGTCACCGCGAGACCTACCAGGAGCCCGACCGCGATGGTGCGCGGCCGCACCGCCATCGATCCGGTCGGCAACCCGAGGTCGAAGGCGTTGAGCACCGCCGACAATCCGAACGCCAGCCCGACACCGGCCGCGAGGCCGATCGCACTGCCGATCAATCCGATGACGAACGCCTCCGCCACCACCGACGTGCCGACCTGCTGTCTGCTCGCGCCGACCGCGCGCAGCAGCGCCAGCTCGCGCAGCCGTTGCGCGACGATCATCGAGAACGTGTTGTAGATGATGAACGTGCCAACGATCAGCGCGATCGCGCCGAAGGCGAGCAGGAAGTAATTGATGAAGTTCAGCGCGTTGGAGACTTCCGTCTTCAGGTCCGCACGCACCTCGTCGCCGTTCTGCACCTTGTAGCCGGTCAGCTCTTTCGCGAGGTTGTCGCGCAGTTCGTCCCCGGGGATGCCGGTGGCCGCGAGGTCCACGTAGGCGACGTGCAGGCCGTCGGTGAACAGCTTGCGCGCCTGCGTGTCGTCGAACAGCACGCCGATGAAACCGCCGGTGTCGGACGGGACTTCGTAGACGCCGGTGAGGGTCACGTCGATGGGATCGGGCTGGGAGGGAATGAGGATCTTGGTCCGGTCACCGATCTTCAGTCCGGCCCGCTCGGCTCCGCCGGTATTGAGCGCGATCTCGCCGGGCCGGGCGGGCGGGACGCCCCGCAGGAATTTCTCCGGCTCCGCCACGGCCTTCTCCGGTGGCAGATACGACTTGCCCAACGTCGGCGCCCCGCCGGTCTGCACCGCTTTCTTGCCCGCCTGATCGAGCAGGACCACCGGTCCGTTCACGCTCGGCGCGACCGTGCGGACGCCCGGGTACTTCACCAGCTCGTCCACCACGTTGTTCGGGACGCCCTGCGCCTGACGCTCCTTCGGGCTCACCCGGACATCGACGCCCTTCGCCTCGTTCGCGAATATCCCGTCGAAGGTGCTCTGCAACGTGTCGGTGAACACGAACGAACCCGCGATGAACGCGGTGCCGAGCACCACCGACAGGAGGGTCAGCGCGAGCCGCACCTTGTGCGCGGCGAGATTGCGCAGCGCCACTTTGCGCATCGGACTTCCGGCCATCACGCCCGCCCCCGATTCTCCCGCGAGCGCCCGCTCACGCCTGCTCCAACGCTTTCATCCGGTCGAGCACGGTGTCGGCGGTCGGATCGCGCATCTCGTCGACGATGCGTCCGTCGGCCAGGAACACCACCCGGTCGGCGAACCCGGCCGCGTGCGGTTCGTGGGTGACGATGACGACCGTCTGCCCGAACTCGTTCACCGCGGCGCGCAGGATCGACAGCACCTCCTCCGAGGCGCGGGAGTCCAGGTTGCCGGTCGGCTCGTCGCCGAAGATGATTTCCGGCTTGCCCGCGAGCGCACGGGCGCAGGCCACCCGCTGCTGCTGTCCGCCGGACAGCTCGCTGGGACGGTGGGTGAGCCGATCGATCAGCCCCAGCCGCTTCAGCACGGTGTCCAGCCACTCCTGGTCGGGCTTGCGCCCGGCGATGTCCAGCGGCAACGTGATGTTTTCCAGCGCCGTCAGCGTCGGCACCAGGTTGAACGCCTGGAAGACGAACCCGATCCGGTCCCGGCGCAGGCGCGTCATCTGCTTGTCGGACAGGCTGGTCAGGTCGGTGTCGCCGATGCGGACGGTGCCCGAGCTGGCGCTGTCCAGCCCGGCCAGGCAGTGCATGAGGGTCGACTTGCCCGATCCGGACGGGCCCATGATCGCGGTGAACTCGCCCTTCGCGAACTCGGCCGACACTCCGTCCAATGCCCTGACCTGGGTGTCACCCGATCCGTAGACCTTGGTCAGTTCGATAGCGTGGGCCGCGACATCGGTCGATGCCGCCGCGTCGGCGGTGTCGGCGCCCAAGGCTTGGGAAGTCATGCCGTCCAGTCTTACCGGCTTCGCGGTCCCACGCCATCAGGGAAGACCCTGTGTTCGATCCGTGGCGGACAGCTATTCGGAGATCCAGCCGAGCTCGACCGCGTTCTTGTGCATGAAGTCTTCGACCGCGGGCAGCGTGAGGAACGAAACGGCATACAGGGCAGCGAGCAGCCCGATCGCGGCGGCCCAGCCGCGAGAGCGGGTTCCCAGCAGGCCGGTGCCGCCTTGTCCGACACCAGCAGAGCTGCCCGCACGCATCTGCGGCAGCCGACGGTGAGCAGGCCGCAGCATCCACGACGCGACCGCACAGATCACGAGCATCAGTGGCATCGACCACGACTCGACACCGTCACCGACTGCCAGATGGGACAGCACCGCTCCCGACCACAGGAGGAATGCACCCGTGTACGCCCATTCCTCGAGCAGCAGTAATCCGGGCGCGACGATCGCGACGGCCGCACCGACTTGCCACGCACCCAGAATGTAGGCCAGGAAGTGCGGGTATCCCAGGTGTTGCAGCTGGACTTCTATCCATTCGATCGTCAGCAGGTTCCACACCGATCCGGCAACCAACTCGGAGACGATGACAAACGTGGTGGCCCGGTAGGCGATGGCTCGGGCCCGGCTGCGGGTTCGGTCGCTTCGTGTGGCGGGGGCTGACTTCTCCGCCGTCGTGTGCTGGAGCGTTGTGGTCTGCATAGCGTGGTGGACGCCTTGTTCGGTCATGCCCTCGAGACACCGCGGATCACCGAAACATGACACGAGACGAGGTGATGTGCGCCACACTGCCCGCAAGCCCGGGGTCCATTCCGTTCTGCGCGGTTGCGCCATCCGGCTCCGCGCACCGCTGCCTCGCTGAACTCGTGCGACGCACGTCCTCCGAGCGGATGTGGGCCGGACAGGCCGAGGGTGCTCGGGCTCAGGGCTGCCCGGCCCGACTACGCCCGCTCGCTGCTGACCACCCACTCGAAGGCCGACGCTTTCGATCGGGCGCCTTCGAGGGTGCGCGAGCGGTTCGGTTCGCCGAGTTCGGCCAGCAGCTCCTCCGACATGTTCACCAACGCGGCCAGGGTGGCGGGGGTGAACCAGTCCGGTCTGGTGGCGAAGAGGATGTCCTCGGATGCGGTGTTGCCGCTCGCGCCGGGCGCGAAGGGGCAGCCGCCGAGTCCACCGAGTGCGCCGTCAACCATGTCCGCGCCCGCCGCCACGGCCGCGAGGGTGTTGGCCACCCCCATTCCCCAGGTGTCGTGACCATGGAAGACCACGCGCCGCGGCGGCGTCCGCTCACGCACCGCGGCGACCAGCGCGGCGACCTCGCCGGGATGAGCTTGTCCGAGCGTGTCGGCCAGGACGATGTCGTCCGCGCCCTCGGTGCGCGGGTCGCAGGCGATGGCCAGCACCCGCTGCGGGTCGACCGGGCCGTCGAACGGGCAGGTGAAAGCCGTCGCCAAGCAGAGCTGAATCGACCCACCCACCTCGCGGGCCAGTCGCACCGCGTCCGGCATGGCGGCGACGCTGTCGTCGGTGTCGCGCCCGATGTTCGCCCGGTTGTGCGCGTCGGAGACCGAGAAGCAGTACTGGAAATTGCGCACGCCCGCCGCGGCGGCCTTCTCGACATGGCGCGGCGTCGCCACCCACACCCAGCAGTGGCGCAGTTCCTCCGGCGTCAACGCGGCGACCAATTCCATGGTGTTCGCCATCGGCGCGACCAGGTCCGGGCGCGCCATCGAGCCGATCTCCAGCGCGGGCACCCCGAGCGCGAGCAGCCGGCGCACCATGTCCACCTTGCGCTGCACGGGCAGCAACTTGCCGGTCAGTTGTAGTCCGTCGCGCAACGTGACGTCGCGCAGCACCGGCGCGGTCATCGCTGCTCCCGAGCCCGGTGGTGACCGCACATCACGCCGCCCCACGGCTTCTCGCCCGCCCCGGTCGGATTCGGTTGAACGGCGGGCCTGCTGGTGCCCGGCGAGAGCAACTCCCGTGCGCCCCGTCCCTTCGGGCGCCTCCGATCGTGCGGCGGCGTGCTCATCGCGCCTCCAATGCGTCGATCTCGGCCTCGCTCAGGCCGAGCAGACCGGACAGCACCTCCCGGGTGTGCTCACCCAGATCGGGGCCGACGGTCCGGATGGGCAAGGACTGATCGCCGATCACCGGGACGATGCCGGGGAAGCCGACGACCTTCGGCTCCGGCGCGCCGACATCCACGGCGAACGGCTGGATCATGTTGCGCGCTCGATACTGCTCGTCGGCCACGATGTCGGCCGCGGTGTAGATCGGGCCGCACGGGATGGCGGCGGCGTCGAGCAGTTTCAGCGCCTCGGCGCGGGTGTGCCGGACCGTCCACTCGCCGATCGCCGCGTCCAGCCGCTCGCGATGGCGCCAGCGGCCCGCGTTGTCCTGGAGTTCCGGGTCCGCGGCCAGATCGGGCCGGTCGATGACCGCCATGTAGCGCTGGAAGATGGCGTCGCCGTTGCCGCCGATGATGATGCTGGTTCCGTCCGCGCACGGGTAGGCATTGCTCGGCGCGATGCCCTCCATCCGGCCGCCGACGCGTTCGCGCTGGATACCGTAGGCGAGATAGTCCGGCACCAGCGACTCCATCACCGACAGGATCGCCTCGTTCAGCGCCACATCGATCACCCGCTCTTGCAAGGGAACCGGCGCGTCCCGCCCGGTGCGGCGCTCGCGCTGGAACAGCGCCATCACGGTGCCGAACGCGGCATAGATGCCCGCGATCGAGTCGCCGATCGATACTCCGGTGCGTACCGGAGGACGGTCCGGATCGCCCACCAGTTCGCGCAGGCCACCGACCGCCTCGGCCACCGCCGCGAAACCGGGACGCTCCGACAGCGGGCCGGTCTGCCCGTAGGCGGAGATCCTGGTGATCACCAAGTCCGGATTCGCCTCGTTCAGCACCTCGGGGCCGAGGCCCCACTTCTCCAGCATGCCGGGACGGAAGTTCTCCAGCAGCACGTCACAGCGGCGAACCAGGTCGAGCACGATGCCGCGCCCCGCCTCGGTGCGCAGATCCAGCGTGATGGACTTCTTGTTGCGGTTGATCGTCCGGTAGAGCATCGAGGTGTCGCCGCCGTAGAGCCGCCAGTTGCGCAGCTCGTCGCCCGCCTTCGGGCGTTCCACCTTGATCACCTCGGCGCCGAAATCACCGAGGATGCGCCCGGCGGTCGGCGCGGCTATGTAATTGCCGAGTTCCAGGACGCGTACTCCGTCCAGCGGCCGAATACTCATGACAAACAGTCTGGACCATGAGGTGCTCTGTTGGTTTTGCGGCGCCGCGTGTTCGCGGCCCCGAGAAGTCTCGCGTCCGCGCGACCGAGACTCGCGACTTCGTCGCATGCGCTTCGGTCACTCGGACGCGAGACGGGCCGCGAACGGTGGTCGCAAGGACTCGCACTCCTCGTGTCGCTCATCGCGGGTCGACTCCTGAGGTGACGGCGGCGACCGCGTTCCCGCGACCTGAACGGTTGCGGTCGTCCCCGAGGGCGGTGGGAGCAGCACCCGGCAGGGCTGCGAGTTTCTCGCCCTGCGGGGCTGAGGTCCGGGCAGGTTGCGGGTCGTCGGCGGTGTCATCGACCGCCGAGACTGCTTGTCCACCCCGACCGGACTCGTGAACCCGGCGGTGGGCTCTCCCGCCAGGTCCACGCCTCGTCGTCGCTCTCGGACCGTCGCACCAACCGACCGGAATCCGCGCCTCGCGGTCCGGTGGCCGACGGCGTGTCGAGAGCACGACCTGCTCAAATCGCGGATCGCTGCTCGGTGACGGCGACACCGGGTCCCCGCGACCCGCGGACACCGCATGGCCCCTCAACAGCCGGAGGTTCCGGCAACCATGCGGGGTCCTCGCTCAGGACGCGAGCAGCTGCGTGTCCTCGATGATCGAGTAGTGCTCGGCGCTGCCCGCGATGCTGGTGCTCGTCGAGCCGTCGACGCCGACCGGGACGTCGCCGGCCAGCGTGATGCGGGTCAGTTTGCGCGGCTGGTCGTCGTAGTCGTCGATGGCGTAGTGCTGGGTGGCGCGGTTGTCCCAGATGGCGACGTCGCCCGGAGCCCAGTTCCAGCGAGCGGTGTTCTCCAGACGAGTCACCCGGTCCTGGAACAGCCGGAACAGCGCCTGCGACTCCGTGCTGGACAGCCCGACGAACTGCTTGACGAAGTGGCCGAGCAGCAACGCCCGCTCTCCGGTCTCGGGGTGCACGCGCACCACCGGGTGCTCGGTCTCGTAGTAGGTGGACTCGAACTCCACCCGGTAGGCGGCCGTGCCGGGGCGCGGCGTCTCCTCGACGCGGGCGTAGTCGTAGACGTTGGTGTGCACGGCGCGCAGGGATTCGGCGAGCCGCTTGAGCGGCTCCGGCAGCGACTCGTAGGCCGCCACGGTGGAGGCCCAGGTGGTGGCGCCGCCGTAGGACGGCAGGTGCACCGCGCGCAGAATGGACGCCTTCGGGATGCGATCGACGAAGGTGACGTCGGTGTGCCAACTGTTGGCGCGACCGTGCTCGGAATCGATCGCCAGGCTCTTCACCCCGTGCGAGGTGACCGTCGGGTGCGGGGTGGTCGGCGACCCGAGCAACTGGGCGAACTCGTACTGCGCGTCCTCGGTGAGGTGGTCCTGCCCGCGGAAGAAGACCACCTTGTGCTCCAGCAGCGCGCGATGGATCACCTCGACGGTGGCGGAATCCAGGTCGCCACCGAGCCGGACATTGTCGATCCGCGCGCCGATACGGGCGCCGAGCTTGGTCACCAAGGCGGTGGTTGGGGTGGCGGGTGCGACCGTCATGAGATCACCTTCGCTGTCGAGATCGGTTACTGCTCACTCGAGCACATCACCGAGACCACCCTGCTGACCAGGGTTTTCGTCGCGCTGATCGCAAACAGGACGGGACAAACCCAAGCCGCCCGCCCCCCGGAACACGGCGAACCCACAGCCGAACCTCGCCCCCCAGATCGCCACTCGCGACAACCGAAGCAGACCAGCCCCCAACAATCCCGACCCGAGCGCCATCCGCGCCCCAGCGCCGCCGGTCCGAGCACACCAGCCCCGACAGGTGCGAGTCTTACGAGCGCCGTTCGCGGCCCGTCTCGCGTTCGAGTGGCCGAAGCGCATGCGACGCAGTCGCGAGTCTCGGT
>NZ_JBHVDM010000136.1:0-13080 GCF_042802775.1 Nocardia sp. NPDC057455
GGGGTCGCGCCTGGACCGAAGTTGGGAACATTCACACCGAATTGCATGCCTGGGAGGTTATCCAGGCCGATGGCCGATTCCGAACAGGACCCTCGCGGAAAACGCTGCCGTGCCGGGGAATCCCCAGTACTCGACCGGAAAACCGAGATGTATTCGATGAGGTCGGCGGCCCTCATGGTGCCACCTTCGGCTCTGGCGGCGGCGCGCAGCTGCGCTGAGCGGCGCGCCATTTCCGGATCGGTGACCAGGTCGTTCAGAGCCTCCCGTAGGTTCTGGGCGGTGGCTTCCTGGGTGTCGATGCGGCGGGCCACACCCAGTTCGACGAGCCGGTCCGCGTTCATGAACTGCTCGGCGGCCTGCGGCACGGCGATCATCGGGACACCGGTCAACAGTCCTTCCCCGCACCCGCCCATACCGGCGTGGGTGACGAAGGCATCCGCCTGCTCCAGGATCGCACGCTGGGGGACCCAGGAGTGCACTTCGATATTGGAGGGGATGACGCCGAGTTCCTGTAAGTCGGTGTGCTTCCCGATTTGCAGTACAACGTGCCAGCCGGGCAGGTTGCCGTAGGCCCGCAGGCACTGGCGATAGAACTCCGGCTGGCGGGTGTAGGCCGAGCCCAGGGAGATCAGCAGAACCTTCTCCGCATCGGCGGGGCGGATCCAAGCCTCGTCTTCCTTACGGGTGTCGAAGCAGGGGCCGACGAATGTCACTGTGCCGGTGTCGACTCGGTCGGCCTGCGGTTGCATCGCCCGGGGTATCAACGCAAGGGCACGGTCGGGCAAGCCGGAGAAGACATCGACATCGGTGGTGGCCGCGCCGCAGTCGGCAAGCCACTGCGCGAACTTCGCCCGGTAGGCGTCGGCGCCCGGCAGTTGCCGGAGTTGTGCTGCCACATCTCTTTCGTAGCCTTTCCATGCCACGAACGTGGGCGACAGTTGAACCAGCGGGCGGCTCTGCGCCTCGGCGAGGGCCCTTGCGGCGTAGGCGCCGATGTCGTAGAGGTAGAGATCCGCGGGGTCGTGCTCGTAGGCCGCGCGCAGTTGCGGGAGCGCTTGAACGGCGTTGTCGAGGAACAGGTCCATCGCGGTGATGGGATCGTCGGGCCAGTTGTTGTCGGCGACCGGCAGGGTGGAGGTGCACGGGATCAGGTCGGCGCCGGTGTCGGTGATCAGGTCGGCTACGGCAGGGTCATTGGCATAGGTCACGCGATGGCCACGAGCCACCAGCTCACGGATGATCCCCAAGCTCGATAGCACATGGCTGACGATGGGGACGCCGACCATCGCGATATGGGCAGGGAGAGAGGGCATTTCACTCATTTCAGATCGCCGGCGGCGGCTTCGAGGTCGGCGATGCTGCCCGACATGATCGTCCGCACGTGTTCGGTGATGTGTTCCATGGGCCAGTCCCACCACGCCACCGCCAGCAGCCGGGCGATGTCCTCGTCGTTGTAGCGGGTTCGGATGAGGCGGGCGGGGTTGCCGCCGACGATGCCGTAGTCGGGTACGTCGTTGGTCACCACGGAGCCGGTGCTGATGATCGCGCCGTGGCCGATCCGCACGCCGGGCATCACTGTCGCGCCGTTGCCGAGCCAGGCGTCGTTGCCGACGACGGTGTCCCCTCGGCTCGGTAAGCCGGCGAGCAGGTCGAAGTGGTTCGACCACGAGCCACCCATGATGGGGAAGGGGAAGGTGGAGGGGCCGTCCATGCGGTGGTTGGCGCCGTTCATGATGAACCGCACTCCGGTGCCCAGGGCGCAGAACTTCCCGATGATCAGCTTCTCCGGCCCGTAGTGGTAGAGCACGTTGCGGGTTTCGAACGCGGTCGGATCGTCCGGATCGTCGTAGTAGGAGAACTCCCCGACCTCGATCAGAGGCGAGGCGACCAGCGACTTCAGCAGCACCACTCGCGGCTGTCCCGGCATGGGGTGCAGCACGGTCGGGTCGGCGGGAATTGGATCGGGACTGTCGGGCACGGCGAAACCCCTTCGGTGCGTGAGTGATCGGGTGACGGCGAGGTCAGACGGATGCCGACGGGCGCAGGTGGAGATGAGCACCGCGCCAGCGGGCGCGCAGCCGGCGGTCGTGGCTGACGATCACGAGCGCGCCACGGTACTCGGCCAGAGCGGTTTCCAACTCTTCGACCAGACCCGGTGACAGATGGTTGGTGGGCTCGTCGAGCAGCAGCACATCGACGGACTCGGTGACCAGCCGCGCCAAGGCGAGGCGCTGCCGCTGCCCGGTGGACAGATTCTCGACGCGCGACGTGAGCTGGGCACGGTGGAACAGGCCGAGTGACAGCAATCGTTCGGCGTGCTCGTCGGTTTCTCCGGTGCGACCGCGAGCGAAGGCTGCCAGCAGCGTTTGCCCGGGCTCGGCGGGAGGCGGCTCCTGGGCGAGGTAGCCGACCCTGCCGTAGTGTGTGGCAGTGCCGTTGTCCGGCGCGAGGCGACCTGCCAGTACCCGCAGCAGGGTGGTCTTGCCCGCACCGTTCGGTCCGGTGATCAGCAGCCGGTCACCCGCATGGACCGTGACGCTGGTCCGGTCGAGCCTGCCCGAGACAGCGATGCCGGTGGCGTCGAGCACGGTGCCTTGCACACCGCCGGCCAGCAGGGTGGGAACGAAACGCAACGGTTGCGGCGGCGGTGGCACCGGGTCCGCGAGTAGGCGGCGCAGCCGTTCCTCGGCATTGCGAATCCGGCTGGCCGATGACTGCTGTACCCGCCCGCCAGCCCGGTCGTAGGCCATTTTGTTGTTGTCCTTCATCGCCCGGCCCGGTGCGACGTGGCGGGCACTGGTGGCGGCTACCTCGCGGAGCCGGACGGTGTCGCTCTGCCAGTGCGCGTGCGCCTGCGTCCACCGCTGTCGCGCTGCCGCCTTATCGGCCAGAAACCCCGAGTAGCCGTTGCCGTAGCGGATGACCCGCCGCCGGTCCGCGTCGACCTCCAGCAGGCTGGTCGCGACCCGCTCGAGGAATGCCCGGTCGTGTGAAACCGTCACCGTCGTGCCGCGGCGGGTACGCAGATGATCTTCCAGCCAGGTCAGGGCGGCCTCATCGAGATGATTGGTCGGCTCGTCCAGCAACAGCACCTCGGTGCCCGCTGCCAGCACCGCGGCCAGGCGCAGCCGGACCTGCTCGCCGCCGGACAGCCCGGCGACCGCACGGTCGCGGTCCACCAGGCTCAAACCGAGGCCGTGCAGAGCCCGTTCCACCCGAGCGTCGGCGTCGTAGCCGCCGCGGAGCTCGAAAATGGTTGTCAGATCATCGTATTCGGCCATCCCGGACTCGTCGCCGTCAGTCATCGCGACCTCGAGGCGGCGCATCCGCTGTTCGATCGCCCGTAGTTCGGTCAGGGCCCGGTCGATGACCTCCTGCACAGTCAGGTGTGGCGCGAGTTGCTCGTCCTGAGCGAGGTAACCGATGTCGCCGTCGGCTTGGACGACGATTTCGCCATGATCGGGCTGCTCTCGCCCGGCGAACAGGCGCAGCAGGGTGGACTTGCCGGATCCGTTCTCGCCGATGATCCCGGTGCACTCACCCGCGGCGAGCGAACACGTCACCTCATCGAGAACCGGTTTGCCGTCGAAGGACTTGCTGACCGCGAGCGCGGTGATCTGGGTTGGCATATGCACACTCCGAAGCATTCGAGGACGACGCGGTCAGCGGGGACCGCAGGGCCGGGGGAACGCTTCGGGAGAACATCGGCACCTCAAATTAATACGACGACTGTCGCACTAAGGTATCGTGGCGACTCCATCCCGTCAAGCAATCGGACTATCCACCATGAGTTCCGCACCTCCTCCGGCTTCCGAGCCCGCACCGGGAGCCCGTCGCCCGGGTGGGCGAACCGCCCGCATCCGAGCCCAGGTGCTCGAAGCGGTCAGCGCGGAGCTGACCGAACACGGTTACGACGCGGTGAGCATCGAAGCCGTCGCCACCCGCTCGGGCGTGCACCGCGCCACGGTGTATCGCCGCTGGCACGACGTCGGCGGGCTGCTCGCCGACGTCTTCGACGCGGCGAGCCAGCAGCCGTGGCAACCCCGCGACACCGGCTGCCTGCGTGGGGATTTGGCGGCGCTCAATCACGAGATCCAGGATTCGCTGAGCGAGGAGTCCTCGATCGCGAGGGCGCTGATCGCGGTCTCGTTCCGATCCGACGAAGCTGCCCGAGCCCTTCGACGATTGTGGGAGGACCGATACACGCAGTCGGAGATCATCATTCAACGAGCGATCCAGCGCGGCGAACTACCGCCCGATGTCGACGCGCGCGCCCTGCTGATCGCCGCTACCGCACCGGTTTACCACCACTTAGTGCTGCTACGCACCCCACCCGACCCAGACCTACCCGACCACGCGGCCGTCACTGCCGCACTCGCCGCAGCCTCGGGCGCTTTCAACAACCCGCGTGCGGCGGGCGCCACCTGACCAAGAGATCCCCGCCTGCCTCGCCCCCTGACCTGCCGACCGCTGAAATCTCAGCGCCACCGGCCTCCCCACATCCAACAAGGCACTACTAGTCCAGGGCCCGTAATCCGCGCCCCTCCTGCGTCAGTAACCGCGGGTGGCGAGCCGAGGCAAAATCTTGGCGAAACGGACGACGAGCGCTTCCGGGCCGCGCAGGTTTACGTGGGGACGGTACGGCGGTGGGTCTTGGACCAGGATCGGGTTCACGACTCGCTCGGCGAAGCGCTGGAACGCCGCGGCCCCTTCCAAGCGCGCCAGTGGCGCGCCAAGGCAAAAGTGTGGACCGCCGCCGAAAGCCAGGTGGCGCGAATCCGGGCGTCCGGGATCGAAAAGGTTCGGTTCGATGAACACCGCCGGATCACGCTGGGCCGCGGCCAGTAGTAGGTTGACCATGGCGCCTCGAGGGACTGTGTGGCCACAAAGTTCGGTGTCCTCCTTCAACAACCGAGCTGTCAACTGCACTGGAGGATCGTGGCGCAGGGTCTCCTCCACAACGGCAGGGGCAAGTTCGGGACGCTCACGCAGATCGTTGAGCAGCTCGGGTTGCCGCAGCATGGCAAGAATTCCATTGGCAATAAGGTTTACCGTGGTCTCGTGCCCGGCTACCAGCAGCAGCACCACGGTGGAGATGAGCTCATCATGGCCGAGCACATCGCTCTCCTCCTCGGCTGCCAAGAGGTCGGAGATCAAGTCGTCGCCTGAGCTGCGGCGTCGCGTCGTGATCAAGTCATCGATATAGCGATGCAATTCGGTGAGGGCGGACAACCAGTCCGGCAGGCGGTCTGCTGGGGGCGGCTCCATGTCGAACCCGTCGACGAGCACGATCAAGCGGTCGGACCAACCGCGGAACAGCGGCTCGTCGGCGAGAGGGACACCTAGCATGTGACAGATCACCGTGGTCGGCAGCGGTCGGGCCAACTCGGCCACCACGTCCATGCTCGTCGTGCCCCGCTCGGCTACAGCGTCGAGCAGGTTGTCGGCGAGCTCGAAAACATAGGACTCGAACCGGGTCACCGACCTCGCTGTGAAGGATTTGGCGACCAGCCGGCGCAGGCGCGTGTGATCCGGTGGGTCCAGAGACAGGAACCAGGGCTGCAATACCGACGACGGCACGTCCGGCGCCAGCAGTTGTTCCCATCGCTTCCTGTCGTCGCCTTCACGCTCGGCGCTCAGCCGCGGATCACGCAGCAACGCCTCGCAATCAGAGAAACCGGCGACAACGAAGGCGGACAAGGGCTCCAGCCAGGCCGGCCCAGACTGCTGGATGCTGGCGTAGAGCGGGTAGGGGTCGTGCCGATTGGCCGGGTCGAGCAGCTTTCCCAAAGTGCCTGCCACTGCTTCGGCGCTGATGTCGTTCATGAACCGAGCATTGCGGTTGAACCCAACTTCAAGTCAACCTCATCGTGCCCGGCGCATTCGCCGTTCGGCCCGTCTCGCCGCCCTGGCTCGCGGTGTCCGCGCGACCATGGCCTCGATATGGCGTTGAATCAGCTCATCGAAGACCGGGCAGTCCACGAACGAGGGCCTGGGGCATTGCAACCCATGCTGAATGATCTCTTTGGCTCGCTCGGCGAAGGCGATCTGCTCGTCGAGTTCGGCCATTTTCGGTTCGGCCAGTTCTCGCCACTCCGGACGAGGCGTCCCTGTGCCGCTGTCCAACAAGGCGGCCACTTCGGTAATGGTGAACCCCGCCTGCTTCGCCATGTCGATCAGGGCCAGCCGGGCAAGGATATCGGCGGCATAGACCCGCTTCCCACCGCTGCGAGCCGAGGGCTCGATCAGTCCTTCCCGCTCGTAGAACCGCAGGGTCGAAGTAGGCAGGTTCACGGCCGCCGCAACCTCGCTGATCGTCAGGCTCTGCTGGACGACGGTCGGAACGGACATGATCGGACACTTCCTTTCGAACACCGCAGGGCCGCAGTGGAACTCACGTCGACCTCACCACAGACCCGAAGCCCGGCACAAGGTTTACAAAACAACCGATGGTGGCGATCGCAGCGGGCAGTCGGCACAACGACAGCTTTCTCTGCACCAGCGCTGTTCGGTCCTCGACGGCCGATTCGTTATGACAGGACACCTCGAAGCTGGGGCTTCGGCCGGAGATCCCTATCAGGGTGACCGCTGCGCGAAAACCGGTGGCATGTCGGCGAAGCCGGGCCAGTCGGGCGCTACGCCGGGGACGGTGTGCTGTGCGGTGACGACCATGCTTTCGCGGTGGGTCAGCCCAGGCTGCGAACAAGGTTGCCGCTGTGATGTTGTCATAGAATTCCTACTCGCATGTTGAGCGGCCAGGTGATTCGTCGTGTTGTCGTGGGTTCGCCCCACAGCTCGGCCAGATCGGCCGCGAACGTGTGCAGGACTTCGGATCTATCGGCGTCCTGGGCCCGGCGGACCGCCGACCACGTCGACAGGTAGCCCATGAACTCATCGAGGGTCCAATTCTTTTCGATCCGCACGACCGGCGCGGGATACTCGTCGAAGGGGAAGTCGATATCGGCGTACCCGCTGTCGACGAGTGCGCGTTCCGGTGGCCAGAACGGCCCGATCTCCTTGTGGTAGAAGCGCGTGAACCGTTCCTCGAGCTCGGGCTCGAGCCGCACCACCCCGTAGCTGATCAACGCGATTACCGCACCTTCGACCGCGATGCGCCGGACTTCGGCGTAGAACGTCGGCCGGTCGAACCAGTGCGCCGCTTGGGCTGCGGTGACCAGGGACGCGCTGCGACCGGGGATCGGTAGGCGCTCTGCGGAGGCGTGGAGATAGCGAACTCGTTCCCGCGAAGGCGCGTGCTCGATTTGTTCGGCGCTGGGGTCGACCCCGATCGTGGTGGCGAAGTAGGGGGCAAGCTGCGAGGTCAATTGTCCACTGCCGCAACCGACGTCGACGGCGAGAGCCGTGGACGGCGCCAGCGAGGCGAGAAACATCGACAGCCGAGCGGGGTACTCGGGGCGAAACTGCGCGTAGGCCCGGCCGTCACGGTCGAACCAATTCCGTCCCGGCGTCGCACCCGTCGAGAGCGGATCGTCCCGCTCGGTGCGCCGCCGCCGCGCCCGCTCGAGCCTGGCCGCGAAACCTGTGCGTTCGAGCGCGGCCGCAGCGTCCCCGAGGACCTGCCGCAGCGGGAATCCGATTTCGGACTCCAGTTCGGTTATTGCGGCAAAAGTGTTCTCCCAGTGCGGCTTCAGCTGTTCCACCAGCTCGCGGCCACCGGTGGTCAGCTGTATGCCACTCTTGCGGGCGTCCGGGAGTTGCTCGCGCACCACCAGCCCGTCGGCCACCATCAGCCCGATTGTCTGACTGATAGCCCCCTGCGTGACATGGCTGAACGCGGTGATCTCCGTAACTGTCTTCGCGCCGAGACTCATCGCCCGCAAGACCGGGGTGTACCGGGGCCGATACGACATCCCCAGCGAGTCATAGACCTCTCCGGCGCCTCTGTCGACCAATTCGCCGACGTAGCGCAAGAGTTCACCGAGTCCGGGCGCGGGTCTTACGATCACAGGCCAAGAATACATTAGCGCTAATGAACCTAGGGAGTGTCCTTCGTGGGGTACCGACTTCGGCGGTCCGCGACGCCAACCGAACTCGGCCGCCGGTGATCCGAGGCAAGCTCTTGTCATCCTGTATACGTATACATATGATTATAAAGGTCACCGCAGCGGGCGCACTGCTCCGAACACCCACTACCGCAAGGGAAATGGTTATGAGTGAATCCCTCCATACCATCACGACGCTACCGACGGAGCGCCAACCCGGGTGTCCGTTCGACCCACCGGCCGAGCTGATCGAGGCCCGCCGACACGGCCCGATCAGCCATTACACCTTCCCGGCGGCAAACCCGGCTGGCTGATCACCGGATATGACCTGACCAAATCGATCCTGGCCGACAAGCGGTTCAGCTCGCGCAAAGAGCTCCTGCTTCACCCCACCATCGACTACCCGGGCGTCGAGATCCCGCCCGCGCCGCCCGGCGAGTTCCTTCTCATGGACGAGCCGCAGCACGGCCGCTACCGGAAGCCGCTGGCGAGCAGATTCACCGCGCGGCGCATGCGGCTGCTCACCGAGCGCGTCGAGCAGGTCACCTCCGACCATCTCGACGCGATGGAGAAGGCCGGACCGCCAACGGATTTGGTGACGGCTTTCGCCAGGCCCATCCCCGCCATCATGATCTGCGAACTGCTGGGCGTGCCCTACGCGGACCGGGGCTCCTTCCAGGAAAACGTGGAATCGTTCATGAACGGCGAGACCAGCGACGAAGACCTGATAGCGGCAGTGACCGCGACCTACGACTACCTCACGGCGTTGGTTGCCGACAAGCGCGCGAACCCCACCGACGACGTGCTCAGCGACCTCACCGACACCGATCTGACCGATGAGGAACTGCGGGGGATGGCCCTGGTCCTGCTGGCGGCCGGCTTCGACACCACCGCGAACATGCTGGCGCTGGGCACCTTCGCGCTCCTGCGCCACCCGGATCAGCTCGCCGCGCTGCGCGCCGACCCCGGTCTCACCGACCAAGCCGTAGAGGAGTTGCTGCGCTATCTGAGCGTGGCAAAGACGTTCATGAGAACAGCGCTGGAAGACGTCGAGATCGCCGGCCAGACGATCAAGGCCGGACAGGTAGTCATCGCGTCCTACCACACCGCCAATCGCGACCCCGAGCGCTTCGCCGATCCCCACACGCTCGATATCCGCCGGCGCGCCGACGGGCATCTGGCCTTCGGTCACGGCGCCCACCTGTGCCTGGGCGCCCAACTCGCCCGCGTCGAAATGCGCGTCGCGTTCCCCGCGCTGCTCACCCGATTCCCCACGCTGCGCCTGGCCGTACCGGCCGAAGAGGTTGCCCTTCGTCCGGAAACCGCGGACATCTACGGGGTGAAGAGCCTCCCGGTCACCTGGGACGCGTAACCGCATCGGGCGGCGGCCCGATCAGCACGCTGTCCGACGCCGCGCCGACGACTCCTGCGCCCGCTCCGGCAGTTGCGCTTCCGTCCCCGCGCACACCGAAATGCCAACCGTGCGTTGGCCTGTCGGAGACGGCAAACCTGATCGTGCCGACCGCCGATATCGCCGCGGGCGCCGGAGGCGCCGCGTAGCCTGAAAGGCGATCAGCCAAATGCTCGCCAGCGCAGCGTGCTCGCGCACGAACCCGTCGACGGAGGGGGCATCTCGGATGTCTGACTCGACCCACAACCGCGAAGACCAGTCGGTTACATCTGTCATCGGCCGGGTTGTCAGATCAGACGACTACAACGACGATTCAGGTTCCAGATTGGAGACCAAGACCGACGGCGCTGACGTCGTCGCCATCTCCGCTGGGGGAACTGACCACGATCTGGCGCTGACCGCCGACGGCCAGATCATCGCGGCGGGCGACAAGAGGGTGTCCGAAATCCTGACCAAGACCGCCGGCAGGCGCATTGTCGCCATCTCTGCGGGATTTCGCCACGATCTGGCGCTGACCGCCGACGGTCTGGTCGTCGGCGCTGGCGACGACCAGAGCAAGCAGGTTTCCGGCATCGTGGCCGAGACCGAAGGCAAGCGCATCGTCGCCATCGCCGCGGGAGACGAAAAAAGCGTGGCGCTGACCGCCGAAGGCAGCGTCATCGCAGTCGGAGACGACTATTACAAGGATGTATCCGGAATCGTGGCCAAGACCGCAGGCAAGCGGATCGCCGCCATCGCCGCCGGCCCGATCACCAATTTGGCGCTGACCGCCGACGGCCAGGTGGTGGCCGCAGGCAAGGACGACTACAAGCAGGTTTCCGGCATCGTGGCCGAGACCGAAGGCAAGCGCATCGTCGCCATCGCCGCGGGAACGGACCACAGCCTGGCGTTGACGGCCGATGGCGACGTCATCGCCGCAGGCCGAGACGAGGGCGGTGAGGTTTCCGGCATCGTGACCAACACCAAGGGCAAGCGCATTGTGGCCATTGCCGCAGGAGACGGGTCGAGCATGGCGCTGACCGCCGGCGGTCATCTCGTCGCCGCGGGCCGGGGCTCCAGGCTGGTGGCCAAGACCGGCGGCAAACGTGTCACCGCCGTCTCTATCGCACCGCATCACAGTCTGGCGCTGGTTCAACAGGTGCCGGTGATGTCCGGGCATGCGGCGGTGGCAGACCTGCCGCAGGTCACGGCGCCGCACGAACTCGTCTCCTCCGACATCGGTCGATCGGCCGTCGCGGTCTCGCAACACACCACCGCTGCCCATGGCGAGCTGATCAATGGGCATGGTCAGTCTGTTCAGATATCGAGTGGCGCAAGCGAACTCCATGGCACCGTCAGCGGCGACAACCGCACCGTGCACGGGACAGTCACCGCGGCGACCGCACAGGCCGGAACCAATGCCCCGCTGGTGGTCGCGGCCACCGCCATGGACCTCGACGTCACCGTCACCGCAGCCCACGGCGGCACTGTCACCCCTGCTGTGCGCCTGACATTTCAAGAGCTTCAGATCAATGGCCAGGCACAGCCCACGACGCCGGCGCCCAACACGACCATCGCCCTCGACGGCGGCGCCAAGGTCGTACTCAACCGCCAGCAAGCTTCCAGGGACGGAATAGATGTCACCGCCATCGCCCTGTACGACAGCACTGGTGAGGTGATGCGCCTGGGGCACATCAGTGCCCACCTGCCCACTGACGACGTCCAGGCGACGTCGGAGTGATGATCCGGGATCCAGCTGCCGGGCCGGCCAGGATTTGATCGAGTTGGGGAAGCAGTCGGTCCCAGTGGCGCTGCAACGCGGCAGGGTTGAAGGCGTCGGTGTCGGGCATGGTGGATCCATGTACTGGGCATGCGTCGTATTCGTCCGTGCGCAGTTTGCGGTTCTCCCGTTTCCTGGGAAGGCTCTGAGCATGGTCCGGTAGGGCCAGGGAGGAGTCGGGAGACGATCCGGCGCAACGGCTGCCGGAGCGCAACGGATGCGCTCATGGACCGACCGCAAATCCGACTGGAACGCTGATCTGCTGGTCTTCGGTGACTTCAACCTCGACCGGGTCGGCGATCTTCTCTACGAAGCCTTCGTCTCGACCGGGCTGTGGCCACCCGCCGAACTCAACACCGTCCCCCGAACATTCTTCGACGACGACAACACCGCCCACTCCCTTCTATGACCAGATCGCGTGGTTCTCCGACTCCGTGCGAACACAAGCCCCGTGAGTGAGCCGTGCTCGGCAGTGGGCTGTCGCGCAGGGGCGCGGCGCGGCCGTTGCCGATTCGCTGATCCTGCGGCAGGGAACAAGTCCGCCGGTGGCAGCCGTCACTGTGTCGCCGCGTCGCGTACTTCGGAATCAGGGTCTGCGGCCAACCGCGCCAGCAGTCCGCGCGCCTGGCTGCCGCGGTACCGGCGTAAGGCCGATGCGAGAGCGCAACGGACTTCCGGGTTGGGGTGATCGATGAGGTGTGCGACGTCAACGACGTCGCCGCGACTCCTTCGGGCCAGCCCGTAGAGGGCGTCGATCAGATCATCGTCGTTGTCCGCCTCACGCAATCGGGCCAGCAGTTGCGGTTTGGTCAGCTCCGACTCGTCTGTGGCGAACCGCCGACGAAGGTCAGCGGCCTTGAATTCACCGCGCCTCAAACACGCCGGACACGCGCAGGGGCGCTGACCATGAGCGTTCGGGTGATACCGCCACCCCGCTACCTGACGCACAGGCCGGATCCGACGTAGTTCGACAGGTGCGATCGCGCGAGGCACCAGGATCTCATACCCCCGCGCATCCCCGGCCTGAAGAATGACTGAAACAGCCTCAGCAGCAGTCAATTCTGTCTGCGCTGCGCCGTAGTGTCCGACGAGTACCGGCTCGTTGTCGGGAATCCGGAAGTCCACCGCGACGATCAGCCGCTGTCCGCCGCGGCGCAATTCACGCAACCATTGATGCGACAGCACGTAGGACGGCATCACCGGCATACAGAACACCCCGCGACGGAAGCCGTTCGCCGCGATGCCCGCACGGCGGATTCGCCGCGCGTTCTTCTCCGGCGTCAGATGCACCATCAGGGCCATAGGACGAGCTTAGGTGTAAGAGGCCAGGACGTTGGCGACGCTGTCTGGAGCGCGTGATGCGGAGGCTTGCCGTCTGCGGCTCCGTGGGGTCGGTGCGCGGCGAAGGTCCCAGGCGGCATAGCCGCCGGCGGTCGATACCGCGTTCGCGATGAATCGGCGTGCCGCCGGGTGCGAAATCGGGCGCTTCCGCCAAGCCAGCGGCGATCCGAGATCTATGGAGGTAATCTCTTCGTTGCCAGGAACTTGCCAGGGTGCTGGTCAACTTGCGGCATGTGGGTGGGCCGGACCGCGAATAGGTCGAGGTGTCTGAAGAAGTCATCGGCTCCGCTTCCCCGGGCACCGCTGAGAGGAGTGAGGTGCCTGAAACCGACGTGCTCCTGGTATGTGCGAATGTGATGTTTGCCGTAGTCCGGGAGTGCTACCCGATAGCTGGCGGCGACAAGAGACGGGCCCAGTGATCCTCGAGTCGGTGGGCAGATGATGAACGCGCTGCGCTATCCCTCCGGTGGTATCCGGGGTAGGCGCAATCGCTGATTGCTGACGATCTGAACCCGGCCATCACCCGCTCGGGCAGCCACGACAGTTTGCGGAGCCTCCCACGAACG
>NZ_JBHVDM010000137.1:0-12480 GCF_042802775.1 Nocardia sp. NPDC057455
GTAGTCGGTGCCGTCCGGGTGATCGCGCAGCGTGACCTCGGCGGTCATCGGCACCGGAGCACCCGCGGCCGGACGCAAGCCGCTGTCGAGCGCGTTGGTGAACACGAGGCGTTCGCGCTGCTCGACCACCAGGAAACAGGCGTCCAGGTGTGGGACGAATTCCACACCGTCGTCACTCATTTTGGTCACGAAGGCGCCCGCCGGCCTGATCTCGAGCCTTTCGACGTGACACCGGGTCGGCGCGGGAAGCCACCATTGCGCGAGGCTGCTCGCATCGGTCCAGGCGTTCCACACGCTCGCACGCGGCGCACGGATGACGCGGTGGATGGTGAGGTCGAGATCAGGATTCATCGGTGGACTCCTTGGTTTCGGTGAGGAATTGCTCGAGCCGGTCGGTGCGGCCTTCCCAGATGCGGCGCTGTTCGCTCAGCCAGTCCTCGACCAGTCCGAATCGTTCGCGGTCGAGTTCGCATCGGCGCACCCGACCGGTTTTGACCGTCCGGATCAGGCCGCTGGCCTCCAGCACGCGAATGTGTTTCATGAACGACGGCAACGTGATCGGCGCGGACTCGGCCAGTTCTCCGACGCTGGCCGGACCGGATCCGAGGCGCTGGACCACTGCGCGGCGAGACGGATCCGCGAGGGCGGCGAATACGTCGTCCAACATCCCAGGATACTTAGCCATATGGCTAAGTATTAGCCGGAGTTGCCGCGCAGCGCAAATCGAGGAACAGGGCCGCAGCCCGCACGCGCCACGTGGTCGGCCGCACGCTCCGGCGTCGTCTACAGCCCGCGGCCATCGCACCGCCCATGGCCGATGAGGCCACCGACCCGTAAGATACAGTGAGTCGAACATGTCTCGAAAGGACGGGCTGAATGCGGTCGACCTTGTTGTCCCGGCGCGATCTCGATTTTCTGCTCTACGAGTGGCTGGACGTCGAAGGGCTCACCAAACGCGAGCGGTACGCCGAGCACTCGCGGGAAACCTTCGACGCCGTGCTCGAGCTCAGTGAGCAGCTCGCCACCAAGTACTTCGCGCCGCACAACAAGCTCAACGACGCCAACGAACCCACTTTCGACGGCGAGCGCGTGACCATCATCCCGGAAGTCGGGCAGGCGCTGGAAGCCTTCGCCAAGGCCGGGCTGCCCTCGGCGGGGATGGATTACGAACTCGGCGGCGCCCAGCTGCCCGCGACCGTCGCCCAGGCGAGCTACGCCTGGTTCCAGGCGGCCAACCCGGGCACCGCGGGCTACCCGTTTCTCACCGTGGCCAATGCGAATCTGCTCCTCGCACATGGCCGGGAGCACGTCGAGAAGTTCGTGAAGCCCATGCTCGCGGGCCGCTTCTTCGGCACCATGTGCCTGTCGGAACCGCAGGCCGGTTCGTCACTGGCCGACATCGTCACCCGCGCCGAGCCGCAGGACGACGGCAGCTATCGCGTGTTCGGCACCAAGATGTGGATTTCGGGCGGCGATCACGAACTCGGCGAGAACATCGTGCACCTGGTGCTGGCCAAGATCCCCGGTGGGCCCGCGGGCACCAAGGGCATCTCGCTGTTCGTGGTGCCCCGGTTCCTGGTGGGCGACGACGGCGCGATCGGCGAACGCAACGACGTCGTCCTGGCCGGGCTCAACCACAAGATGGGCTTCCGCGGCACGGTCAACACCGTGCTGAATTTCGGCGAGGGCCGCTGGACGCCGGGTGGCGCGCCGGGCGCGGTCGGCTACCTGGTCGGCGAACCGCATCGCGGCTTGACCTACATGTTCCACATGATGAACGAGGCGCGCATCGGCGTCGGCCTGGTCGCCACCGCGCTCGGCTACACCGGATACCTCGAGTCCCTGGACTACGCCCGCACCCGCACGCAGGGCCGCGCCAAACTCCCCGCCGACCCCTCCGCGCCGCAGCGGCCGATCATCGAGCACGCCGATGTGAAGCGGATGCTGCTGGCGCAGAAGGCGTATGCCGAAGGCGCGCTGGCACTGGTGCTCTACTGCGCGCGGCTGGTCGACGAGCAGCGCACCGCCGAGTCCGACGACGAGCGCCGGGCGGTCACCCAACTGCTGGACATCCTGACCCCGATCGCCAAGAGCTGGCCCTCGCAGTGGTGCCTGGAGGCCAACAGCCTCGCCATCCAGGTGCTCGGCGGCTACGGCTACACCCGCGAATACAACGTCGAGCAGCACTACCGGGACAACCGGCTCAACCCGATCCACGAGGGCACGCACGGCATCCAGGGACTGGACCTGCTCGGGCGCAAGGTGACCCAGCAGGGCGGCGCCGGCCTGCTCGCCCTCGGGGGCCGGATCGATGCGACCATCACGGCCGCGCGCGCGGAGGGCGCAGAGGCGGCCGAACTCGCCGCGCAACTGGATTCGGTGTGGCGGCGGCTGGTCGAGGTCACCGCGGGACTGTTCGCCTCCGGCGATATCGAGGCCGCGCTGGCCAACAGCTCGGTGTACCTGGAAGCTTTCGGGCACACCGTCCTGGCCTGGATCTGGCTCGAGCAGTTCCTCGCCGCCGCGGACCGTGCCGGTGATTTCTACGATGGCAAGCGGCACGCGGCCCGGTTCTTCTATCGTTTCGAATTGCCCAAGACCGCACCGGCACTGGATCTGCTCGCCAGCTCGGACACGACCACGCTGCAAATGCGCGACGCCTGGTTCTGAACACAACCCGTTTCGATACACGCCCTAGACGATGTATCATTCCGCGGTGATCGATTCCAGTCAGCGGACCACCCGCCCTCCCGGCCGACCGGCCTCCGCGACCAGGGAACAGGTCATCGAGCACGCTCGCCGGTCGTTCCTGTCCGGTGAACGCGTGGACATCCAGGCGATCGCCGGACAGCTCGGGCTCAGCCGCGCGTCGGTCTACCGCTGGTTCGGCTCCCGCGACGGGGTGCTCGGTGCCGTCCTGGCCGGAGAGTTCGAGGCGTTGCTCACCCGCGCGGACGCCCGCCGCCGCTCCACCGGAGCGCGGCGCATCCTGGACGTGCTCTACCGGGTCAATCGCTGGATGACCGACAACGAACCGTTCCGGCGCTACTTCGAGAACGAGCCGCTGTCCGGGCTGCGCATCCTGACCGCCGGCGACGGCCCGGTGCAGCCGCTGGTCGTCGGCACTGTCCGGGAGTTGATCGTCCGCGCCGCGGACGAGGACGGCTACGAACCGCCGCTGGAACCGGCGCTGCTTGCCTACGCGCTGGTTCGGCTCGGCGAAGCGTTCCTGTACAACGACAACGTCGCGGGCATCGGCGGCGACGTCGACCGACTGCACGAAGTGCAGGCGGCGCTGCTGGGCATTCCCGAAGCGATCACGCCGTGACCGGAGCGCTGTGTTTCGCGCCGAGTGGACTACGGCTCGAGGACGTCACGATGACGACCGACCGGCTCGGCCCCGGCTACGGCCACACCACGCCCGCCGCCCAAGGTGCCGAACAGCGCGCCGAAGCGAGCGGATCGCGCCGGGCGACCCGCTACACCGCCGAAGCGCAAGCCGCGCTGCTCGCGATGGACGGCGCGGAACCGGTGCTGTTCCGCGATACCTACGGCCCGCGACCATAGATCGGTGCGCCGAAGCCTGTTCGCCGCCGCGTTCGAATCGCTGTGATCGAAATTCGGCCGCCGGCGCCCGACGTGGCGTATTACCCGGACAGCCGTGCATATCGCCAGGTCGGGCGGCGGGACACCCGGCGCAATAACATCCTCTGATTTTTCTCGGCGGCGGCGCGGGCGAAAACGCCGCCCCATCCGCATTATCGTCGCTATTCGTGCAGGTCAGCGATGGAAAGGCGGAGAAGGTGGCAGCGGAACCCACCCCGGTGCGGCAGTTGCGCGCCGATCAGGCGCGGCGGGTGGCCGACATCTTGCGCCACCAACTGCACGCGGGCGCGTTCGACGGCGCGCTACCGAGCGAACAGGACCTGGCCGCCGAGTACGGCGCCTCGCGCAATACCGTCCGCGACGCCTTGGCGCTGTTGAAGGACGAGGGCTTGATCGATCGGGCGCCCAAAGTGGGCACCCGTGTGGCCACTCGCAAGTACGACCACGGGCTCGACGCGCTGCTGGGGTTGCAGGAGACCTTCAAAGGCCACGGCACCGTGCGCAACGAGGTGCGCGCGGCGATGCACGTCGCCGCGCCGCCCGCCGTCGCGCGCAGGCTCGGTCTGGCGCCGGGCGAGCGCGTGGTCTACCTCGAGCGGCTGCGCTACCTCGCGGATCTGCCGCTGAGCCTGGACCTCACCTACCTCGTGCCCGATATCGGCACCGAGGTGCTCGGCCACGACCTCGAGCACACCGACGTCTTCGTGCTGCTGGAACGCATCAGCGGCCGCTCGCTCGGCTCGGCAGACCTCGCCCTGGAAGCGGTGCCCGCCGACCCGCACACCGCCTCCACCCTCGACATCCCCGGCGGCGCGCCGCTGCTGATGCTGGAGCGCCTGACCCGGCTCGACGACGGCCGCCCGGTCGACCTCGAGTACATCCGCATGCGCGGCGACCGCATCACCATGCGCGGCAGCCTGACCCGCAGCACCCCCGAATGGAAGGTCCTCTAGATGGCACTCGTGAACCAGCGCGCCGACATCCCCGTCACCATCGACGAGTCGCTGTGTATCCAGGGCTGCACGTTGTGCGTCGAAATCTGCCCGCTCGACTCCCTGGCCATCAACCCCGACAACGGCAAGGCCTTCATGCACGTGGACGAGTGCTGGTACTGCGGGCCCTGCGCGGCCCGCTGCCCCACCGGCGCCGTCACCGTCAACATGCCCTACCTGCTCCGCTGATCTGGAAGACCGATGAAAGCAAAACTCGCCCCCATCCTGCTCGCCGCCGCGCTCGCGCTGACCGGGTGCTCGCTGGAGCAGACCGACGACACCCCCGCAGGCACCGTCAAGGTGGTCGTCGGCTACCAGTCCAAGACCATCAACACCGTCACCGCGGGGACCTTGCTCCGCGCGCAGGGCTACCTCGAGCAGCGGCTGCGGAAGATCACCGACAACGGCGGAGCCAAATACCAGGTCGAGTGGCAGGACTACGACACCGGCGCGCCGATCACCGCGCAAATGGTGGCCGAGAAGATCGACATCGGGTCGATGGGTGATTACCCGTTGCTGATCAACGGCTCTCGCACCCAGGCAGGTGAGCGCTCGCGCACCGAACTGGTGTCGGTCACCGGGTACAACCCCAAGGGCGCGCTGAACATGGTCGTGGTGCCGAACGATTCGCCTGCCACCGGCATCGGCGACCTGGCCGGGCAGAAGATCTCGGCCAGCGTGGGTTCGGCCGGGCACGGCACGCTGGTGCAGGCGCTGACGCGGGCCGGGATCGACCCGGCCAAGGGCGTCGAGGTGCTCAACCAGCAGCCACAGGTCGGCGCGACCGCCCTGGAATCCCGTCAGGTGGGCGCGCTGTCGCAGTTCGTCGCGTGGCCCGGTCTGGTCGTCTTCCAGAACAAGGCCAAGCTGCTCTACGACGGCGCCGAACTCGGCGTGCCGACCTTCCACGGCGTGGTGGCCCGGCGCGCGTACGCCACCGATCACCCGGAAGTGCTCCAGGCGTTCCTGGCCGCGCAACTGGACGCCACCCAGTTCCTGCGGGACAAGCCGTTCGAGGCCGCGAAGATCGTCGCCGACGGATCCGGGCTGCCCCAAGAGGTGGTGTACCTCTACAACGGCCCCGGCGGAACGAGTTTCGACACGACGCTCAAGCCCGGTCTCATCGCGGCGCTCAAAGGCGATGTCGCGTACCTGAAGTCGATCGGCGACTTCGCCGACCTGGACATCGACCGGTTCGTCGACGACGCGCCGCTGCGCAAGGCCTTCGCGGAGACCGGGCGCACCGACTACGACGGTGAACTGGCTTCCACCGCCAACCCGACCCGCGTCACCGGCACTGATCCCGTCTGCGGCAAGGCGGCGGAGAACCCCGCGCTGGCCGGCGAGCTGTGGCTGGACGGCGCACCGAAGCCGCAGCCGGCCGCGGACCCGACCTGCCTGCTGCGCGCGGTCCAGGCCGCGAAAGCGCAGGGCAAGGCGATCCGCGCCGCCTACGTCCCGGATACCGAACTCGGCACCCGCTGGTTCGCCGACAAGTCGATCTGGCTGCGCGACGGCACCGCCTACCTGCCCTTCACCACCGCCGCCGCCGCGCAGCGCTACCGGCAGGCGCATCCGTCCGCCACCCCGGTCACCTACGACCAGGCCGTCACGGAAGCACGCGGATGACCAGCGAACTCGCCGCCCCGGCGGTGCGGGCCACGGTGGAAGCCACGGCGACCCGATCGGCCGCCGCCCCGGCGTCGCGGTCGGCCTGGCGCTCGCGCCTGCTGCGCGTCGGCTCGGTCGCCGTCGCGGTCGGTTTGTGGCAGCTGCTCACGGTCGGCAACGTGCGGGCGGGCCTGCGTTTCGACACGCTGCCGACCGTCACCGAGATCGTCGCCGAATTCGGCACACAACTGCGCGCCGACCAGTACTACCTGGATATCGCGCAGTCGCTGATCCGGATCGTCACCGGCTTCGGATTGGCCGCGGTGGTCGGCGTGATCGCGGGAATCGGTCTCGGCCGCTCGCGGCTGCTCGCCGACACCCTCGGCCCGCTGGCCGAACTGGTCCGGCCGATCCCGGCCATCGCCCTGGTGCCGGTCGCGATCCTGCTGTTCCCGAGCGACGAATCCGGCATCGTGTTCATCACGTTCACCGCGTCGCTGTTCCCGGTGCTGGTGAGCACCAGGCACGCGGTGCGGGCACTACCCACGATCTGGGAGGACGCGGTGCGCACCCTCGGTGCGTCCCGGCTGGACGTGCTCGCGCGCGTGGTGTTTCCCGGCATCCTGCCCGGCGTGTTCAGCGGACTGTCGGTCGGCGTCGGCGTGGCGTGGATCTGTCTCATCTCCGCGGAGATGATCTCCGGACGGCTCGGCGTCGGCTACCGCACCTGGCAGGCCTACACCATCGTGGACTATCCGGCGGTGTTCGTCGGCATGATCACCATCGGCGTTCTCGGTTTCGCGACATCGGGGCTGGTCGAGCTGGCCGGCCGCCGCATCACCCGCTGGTTGCCAAGGGAGGTCGAAGCATGACCACAGTGATCGACGCACCGGCATCGACCGGAATGCGCCTGAGCCTGACCGGTATCCGGATCGCCTACGGCGGCGAACCGGTGCTCGACGGACTCGACTTGGCGATCGCACCGGGCGAGATCCTGGTCGTGGTCGGCAAATCCGGGTGCGGCAAGTCGACCTTGCTGCGCGCGATCGCCGGACTGCGCGCCCCGCAAGGCGGCGCCATCCTGGCCGACGGCGCTCCCGTCACCGGCCCCGCGGCCGACCGCGCCCTGGTGTTCCAGGACGACGCGCTGCTGCCGTGGCGCACCGTGCGGCAGAACATCGAGCTCGCCCTGCGCCTGCGCGGCGCGCCCCGGGCCGAGCGCCGGGCCACGGCCCTGCACTGGGTGGACGAGGTCGGGCTCACCGGGTACGCCGACTATCTGCCGCGCGACCTGTCCGGCGGCATGCGCCAGCGGGTCCAGCTGGCGCGCAGCCTGGCCGCCGCGCCGCGCGCCGTGCTGATGGACGAACCGTTCGGCGCGCTGGACACCCAGACCAGGGAAACCATGCAGCGCCTGCTGATCCAGACCTGGCGCGCCCACCCCACCACCATCGTCTTCGTCACCCACGATCTCGACGAGGCCCTGCTGCTCGGCGACCGCATCGCCGTGCTCGGCGGCGGCGCGCTGCGGGCGCTGGTGCCGGTGCCCAGCCCACGCGAGGCGATCGACCGGGCCGCGACGAAGGCCGAGATCTTGGAGAGACTGTGAACATTCCGCCGCTATCCGAACAGCTCCGGCTGGACTGCGACGTGCTCGTCATCGGCGGCGGCACGGCGGGCACGATGGCCGCGCTCACCGCCGCCGAGCAGGGCGCGAACGTGCTGCTGCTGGAGAAGGCGCACGTGCGGCACTCCGGTGCACTGGCCATGGGTATGGACGGCGTGAACAACGCCGTGATCCCGGGCAAAGCCGAACCGGAGGACTACGTCGCCGAGATCACCCGGGCCAACGACGGCATCGTCGACCAGCGCACCATCTACCAGACGGCGACGCGTGGCTTCGCCATGGTGCAGCGGCTGGAGCGCTACGGCGTCAAGTTCGAGAAGGACGAGTACGGCGAGTACGCGGTGCGCCGGGTGCACCGCTCCGGCTCGTACGTGCTGCCGATGCCCGAGGGCAAGGACGTCAAGAAAGCGCTGTATCGCGTACTGCGCCAACGCAAGATGCGCGAGAAGATCCGCATCGAGAACCGGCTGATGCCGGTGCGCGTGCTCACCGACAACGGGCGCGCCGTCGGCGCAGCCGCCCTGCATACCCGCACCGGCGAATTCGTCGCCGTCGCCGCGAAAGCGGTGATCCTGGCCACCGGGCCGTGCGGCAGGCTCGGGCTGCCCTCCAGCGGATACCTGTACGGCACCTACGAGAATCCGACGAACGCGGGCGACGGCTACTCGATGGCCTACCACGCGGGCGCCGAACTCAGCGGCATCGAATGCTTCCAGATCAACCCGCTGATCAAGGACTACAACGGCCCGGCCTGCGCGTACGTCGCCAATCCGTTCGGCGGCTACCAGGTCAACGCCGAGGGCGAACGCTTCGTCGACTCCGACTACTGGTCGGGCCAGATGATGGCCGAGGTCAAGCGGGAGATCGAATCCGCGCGCGGCCCCATCTACCTCAAAGTGTCGCACCTGCCCGATGAGACGCTGAGCACGCTCGAAGGCATCCTGCACACCACCGAACGTCCCACCCGCGGCACCTTCCACGCCAATCGCGGCCACGACTACCGTACCCACGACATCGAGATGCACATCTCCGAGATCGGCCTGTGCAGCGGGCATTCCGCCTCCGGCGTGTGGGTCGACGAGCACGCGCGTACCACCGTGCCCGGCTTGTACGCGGCGGGGGATCTGGCGTGCGTGCCGCACAACTACATGATCGGCGCGTTCGTCTTCGGCGATCTCGCCGGTGCGCACGCCGCGTCCACCCTGGCGGAGGTCGCCGCGCCCGCAGAGCTGCCCGAGGACCAGCTGGCCGCGGCCCACGAGCTGATCTACCGACCGCTGCGTCAACCGGACGGGCCACCGCAGCCGCAGGTCGAATACAAGCTGCGGCGTTTCGTGAACGACTATGTCGCGCCGCCCAAGACGGCGACCAAGCTGGCCATCGCGGTGGAGACCTTCGACCGGATGCGCGCGGAGGTCGATGGCATCGGCGCGCGCACCCCGCACGAGCTGATGCGCGCGGTGGAGGTGTCGTTCATCCGCGATTGCGCCGAGATGGCCGCCCGCAGCTCACTGACCAGGACCGAATCCCGTTGGGGCCTCTATCACGAGCGCGCCGACCTACCCGAACGCGACGATGTCGAATGGCGATACCACCTCAACCTGCGCAAGAACCCCGACGGAACCATGGCGTTCCTGAAGCGGCCGGTGGCGCCGTACCTGGTGCCCGTGCCAGGGCTCGACGACCTGCCTTCGGCCGATGCCGAAGCGGTGCCGGTGCACCAGCCGCACCGGATCGCGGGCCGTGCGCCGGATACCGGCGTCGACGCTGAGCACGATCGGGCCGGAGCCGGTGCTTCGCAGCCCGCCACTCCCCCGTCGCCCCGGATCGTCGCGTTGCTCGCGCTGGACGAGCCCACCGTGGCGCAACTGTCGGTCTACCTGACCGATCCGGACGCGGGCGTTCGGGCCGCGGCGATCTCTGTGCTGACCGAGCACACCCCGGAGGGCTTCGCGATCGCCCTCGGCGACGCCTTGGACGACGAAGCGGCCTCGGTCCGGCGTGCCGCCGCGGCCAGTCTGCGCGAGCTCGTCGAAGTGCTGCCCTCGGCGGAGGGGCTCGCCGACCGGCTCGGTTCGGCCGATCCCGTCGTGCGGTCCACCGTGATCGATCTGCTGCGCGCCCTGCGGGCCGGCCAGGCCGCACAGTTTCGGGCCGCTCTGGCGGACAAGGATCACCGCGTCCGCATCGAAGCGGTCCGTGCGCTGGTGTCGCTGAACGATCGCGACGGCGTCGCCACCCTGGCCGCCGACGAGAACCGGGAGGTGCGCATCGCGGTCGCCCAGGGCTTGGCCGCCATCGGGGACGGCGGGGTCGAGGTTCTCCGTCGCCTGGGAGACGACCACGACCCGCTGGTCCGTGCCGCGGCGCTGACCGCGTTCGCACAGCTGGGCGGCGAACCCGCGGACGTCGCCGCGCTGCACTCCGCCCTGCGTCACTCGGCCTGGCAGATCCGGCAGGGCGCGGCGCGCGGGCTCGCAGGCGCCGACCCGGACCTCGCGGTACCAATTCTGGCTGCTGCCCTGCACGATCCGCATCTCGACGTGCGCAAGGCGGCGGTGCTGTCGCTGTCGGCCTGGCCGCACCTGCCCGCCGCGCACGACGCGCTGCGCGCCGCGATCGACGACACCGATGCCGACGTGCGCGCGTATGCCCGGCGGGCGCTGGCCACCCAGCCCACGGTGTAGAGCAACGTGGTTGCCGCAGCTCGAATCGCTGATTAGATTAGCGGCTCGACCGTTGCCGACTCGCTAGCCAGGGTATAGCCGGTGGCGACGGGGCGGCCGACGAGCACGTCGCCGTTCTCCACCAGCAGCGACGGGAGTGTGGCGTTGACCGTGCCGAACTGGCTGGATCTCGCCGTGTTCGGCACCCTCGCGGTCGCCGCGGTGCTCGGCTGGCGCCGCGGCGCGATCGTGGGACTCCCCGGTTTCGCGGGCGGCTTGGCCGGAGCCATTCTCGGCGCGGCGCTCTCGGCCGCCGTTCTCGGTCAGCTCGCACCCGGCGCCGTGCGACTCCTGCTGGTGTTGGTGGTGATCGTGGGGTTGGTCGCGTTCGGCGCGGTCGCCGGGCACCGGGCCGGACGAGCCGCGCGTGCGACGGTTTCCGATCCCGTCACGCGGCGCGTCGACGCCCTCTGCGGATGCCTCGTCCACATGCTCGCGGTCCCGCTGGTGGTGTGGCTGTTCGCCGCACCGATGGAATCCACCGCCTTGGTGCGTGATTCGACCACCGTGCGGACCGTCGACGGCCTCGCGCCGTTCTGGCTGTCGGGGCTGTCGGAGGTGCTCACCGGGCCCATCGTGGAGGCCGGGCTCGGGCGCCCGCTCGCGCCGCCCGATCCCGGCATCGTCGACGGACCGATGCCTGCCGAACTGCGGCCGAGCGTGCTGCGGATCCAGGACCTCGCGCCGACCTGCGGTGTGCGTCAGTCCGGCTCCGGATTCGTCATCGCGCCGGAGCGGGTGCTGACCAACGCGCACGTCGTCGCCGGAGCAGGCAAAGTCTCCGTGGACGCCTCGGCCGGATCGCTCACCGCCAGCGTCGTGCAGTTCGATCCGACCATGGACATCGCGGTGCTCGCCGTCCCCGGTCTCGCCGCGCCCGCCCTCACCGTCGCGCCCGAACCCGCGAGTCCCGGCGCCGACGCGATCGCGCTCGGCTACCCGAGGGGCGGGTCCTACACCGCGTCCGCCACCCGGGTACGCAGCCGGGCCGCACGCCAGGTACGCGACATCTACCGCACCGGTCTCGGTGAACGCGAGATCTACACCCTGGACGGGTCGATCCAGCACGGCAATTCGGGCGGACCGCTGGTCGACCGCGACGGCCGCGTGCTGGCCATCGTGTTCGGTGTCGACGAGAACAACAGCAACGTCGGGTTCGCCACCAGCCTGCCGGAAGTCCTCGATCGGCTCGACCACGCATGGCGATCCGACCGGCCGGTCGACACCGGCCCCTGCGCCTCCTGACCGGCGTCAGGACGCGTCGGCGATGATCACCACTCCACTCGTAGCGTCCAGCAGCGGAATCGTCCGCTCCGCCGCATCGTCGACGTGCACGCGCGGGTGCATGGGCAGTTCGGTCTCGTAATAGGTGCCCGGACCGTAGAACTGGCCGTACTTCACCACCACGCCGTCGAAGTCCAGCACGGCCGCTTCGTGCTCCTGGATCACCGCGCCCCGGCCCGCGGGCGGCTCCCACGCGATGCTCTGCGCGAGAAAACGTTTCGCACCGGCCGCCCGTGCGGCGGCGATCAAGTTACGAGTGCCCTCGGTGCGGATGCGCGCGTTGGCCTCGGCCCGCTCCGGCAGCAGCGCCACGTCGTCCGGCAGGTCGGTGAGCTGATGCAGCACCATGTCGGAGCCGAAACCGACCACGGCGGCGGTCAGGGCATCCACGTCGTAGACATCGCAGACCACCGGCTCGGCGCCCGCCGCCCGTAAGTGTTCGGCCTTCGCCGCCGACCGGGTCATCCCCGCCACCTCGTGTCCGGCTTCGATCAGCAGCGGAAGCAGGCGGACGCCGATCACGCCGGTAGCACCGGCCAGGAAGATGCGCACGGTGTTTATTGTGCAGCGCCTGCGGCGCTGCGTGTTCGCGGCCCCTTGATGGCTCGTGTTCGAGCGACCGCCGCCTGCTCCT
>NZ_JBHVDM010000138.1:0-12084 GCF_042802775.1 Nocardia sp. NPDC057455
GTGAAGCAGTATCCGCCCCGGGCCGTTCGCCCGGGGCGGATCTATTCCCAATCCCGGGAACAATACACGCGCGCATCGACAGGCGGCGGACCAGAATGAAACCGCGATTCAACGGCGGGTCTGAGAGGTTCGTATGCCGGAGCACCCCAGCGCATCCGACCGTCCACTTGCGCATCCGTGGGCGAATCGGCGCATGCGCGGCACCGAGGTGCCTCGGCGAACTTCTCACCCCTGGGCCACTCGGCATCTGCTCAAAACCGAGGTGCCCCCACGACTACCCAACCCGTGGTCGACACCGCGGTACGTCGAGAAACCACGTGCCGTCGCCGTCGACTCGGTGCCGAGCGACGGCGGGCCGCCGACCGGCCCCGCCGTCGGGGGCGAGGAAACCATCGGCACCGCCGAGCGGCTGCTGCTCGGTGCACTCGAGGCCGAGTCCGAACCCGGTTCCGGGCGCAGCGCGCGCTCGCGGCCGAGCGGGCGGAGATTGGGCGGCGGGCTGGTGTCCATGCCCAAGGTGAGCCCGCTCGATCCGCGCACCGCGGTGATGCAGAACCCGGAAGTGCCCGAGCACAAACGGTTCTGCTGGAAATGTCAGCAGCCGGTCGGCCGCACCGCCGAAGCCGGCGCCGGTGCCGTGGAGGGCGAGTGCGGCCGATGCGCCTCGCCGTTCAATTTCCGGCCCCTGCTCCAGCCGGGGGAGATGGTCGCCGACCAGTACGAAGTCCAGGGCTGTCTGGCCCACGGCGGCCTCGGATGGATCTACCTCGCGATCGACCGCAATGTGAGCGACCGCTGGGTGGTGCTGAAGGGATTGCAGAACCCGCTCGACTTCGAGGCGCACGTCGTCGCCCTCGCCGAACGCCAATTCCTCTCCGAGGTGGCCTACCCCGGCATCGTCAAGATCCACAACTTCGTCAAGCACCGTTCCGGGCGCGAGGTGGCCGACGGCTACATCGTCATGGAGTACGTCGGCGGCCGCTCGCTGAAGAAGATGCTGGATCTGCGTGCGCCCGAACGCATTCCGGTCTCCGAGGCGATCGCGTTCATGATGGAGATCCTGCCCGCGCTGGACTACCTGCACTCGTTCGGACTGGCCTACAACGATCTCAAGCCGGACAACATCATGGTCAGTGAGGACGAGGTCAAGCTGATCGATCTGGGCGCGGTCGCCGCGATGGAGTCCTACGGCAGTATCTACGGCACTCCGGGCTATCAAGCGCCCGAGATCACCGAGACCGGCCCGACGGTCGCTTCGGACATCTACACCGTGGGACGGACGCTGGCCGCTCTGGTGCTGGACATGCCCAAGAACGCCGATGGACACCAGTTGCCCGGCATTCCATCGTCGGACGACCAGCCGCTGCTGCGGGACTATCCGGCGTTGCACCGGCTGCTGTGCCGCGCGACCGATCCGGATCCGCGCCGCCGCTTCCCCACCGCCTACGCGATGTACGGTCAGCTCGCCGGCGTCCTGCGTATGGTCCTCGCCTACGACACCGGTAAGGAACATCCGCAGGCTTCGCTGGAATTCGGCGCCATGCGTGGTGATTTCGGCATCGAGACGTTGATCGGGCAGACCGACGGCATGACCGACGGGCGCCATCGCCTGCCCGCTCTGGACGCACCGAGCGTCGTCGCGGCCCTGCCGGTGCCGATGATCGACAGCGAGGACCCCAGCGCCGACCTGCTGTCCACGCTGATGCACGGCGATCCCCGGCACGCTCTGGACGCGCTGCGCCGCACTGCCGACCGGATCGTCTCCGGGACCATCCCGGAGCCGGAGACCTTCGAACTGGAGGGCACGCTGACGGCGGTGCGCGCGCATCTGGACCTCGGCGAGGTGGTGCCAGCGTGCGATCGGCTCGCGGACCTGCGACCCGACTACGGCACGGACTGGCGCCTCGAGTGGTACTCGGCCGTCGCAGCCCTGCTGGACGGGCAGTACGAGCGCGCCTACGAGTATTTCGACCTGGTGCACGGCATGCTGCCCGGCGAGATCGCCCCCGCGCTGGCGCTGGCGGCCACCGCCGAACTCACCCTCCAGCATCTGGGCGATTCCGCGGACGACCGTTGGCATCGGCTCGCCGAGGAGTACTACCGCACGGTGTGGCGGACCAATCACGGCGTGGTGAGCGCTGCGTTCGGGCTGGCCCGCAGGCTCGCCGCCGACGGCGGCTTGCTGGAGGCCGTCGAGGTCCTGGATCAGGTGCCGGAGGCGTCGCGGTATCAGAGCGTGGCGCGCATGACCGGATGTCTGCTGCTGGTCTCCCAGCCGATCCCGGAGACCACCGAAGCCGATCTGCTCGAGGCGGCCGCGCGGCTGGACGCCGCGCCGGACGAACCGAGGGCGTTGCAGCTCCAGGTCATCGTGGTGGGCGCGGCGCTGGAATGGGTGCGCGCGGGCGGCCGGTCGGCCGATCCGGACGCGACCCTGCTCGGCTTCCCGTTCACCCTGCTGGGCCTGCAACGCGGGCTGGAGTCGAGCCTGCGGGCGCTGGCCCGGATCGCTCCGCATCGCCTGCACCGCTACCGCCTGGTCGACCTGGCCAACTTCGTTCGGCCGAAATCGAGGTGGTGAACCGCGCTCAGGTGGCGCGCGCGTTGAGCATGAAAAGCGCGGGCGCGGCCAGGATCACCAGCAGCCACAGCCAGTTGCCGGTGGTCACCGCGAGCACCACCGAGAAGACCACGGCCGCACCCGCCAGGACGACCAGGCGCGGCAGCGGGTTGGTCGGCGCAACCTCGGCCGCGGGGGGTGTGCTGCCCGGCAGGTCGGCGAACAGCTCGGCCAGTTGACTCCTCTTGGTCGCGGCCGCGACGGCCGCGCTGAGTTCGTCGAACTCCGCCAGGCTCAGCCGGCCGGTGCCCAGGTGGTGACTCAGCTCGCGCATCGCGCGCTCGCGGTCGGCGAGACTGGCCGGAAGGCCCGCGGATTCACCCATGCCCGAAGGATAGGCGCGGCGGCGGGACCCGGCATCGAGGGGGATTTCCAGCGGCGGGAAGACGGTCGGCGGCCACGCGTGCGGAGGGCGGTGGCGCCCCGCGCAGGCGGTGTTTGCTGAAATGTCGCTATGGACCGGTCGGTCGCCCGGTTTCGGCCGCGCACCGGCGGTCGTCCCGTGTTGCGATGTGGTTTCCTTGAGGTATGACTGCGGCTGTGGAATACACGATCGACGAGCTGGCGCGGGAGGCCGGTACGACCGTGCGCAGCCTGCGCGTTTACCACGAACGGGGGGTGCTGCCACCCCCGCAGGTCAAGGGGCGTACCGGTTTCTACGGCGCCGACCACCTCAACCGGGTGCGGACCATCAGCAGGTTGCTCGATCGCGGCATCAAACTCAACGGCATCAGGGAATTGCTCAACGCCTGGGATCGTGGCGACGATTTGGGCGACATCCTCGGTGTCGCCGAGCCCGGCTCGCCCGAGGCGGCCGCCGTCGACGCAGGCGACACGATCGCGGCCACCGAACTGGCCGAGCGATATCGCGACGTGCCCAACGGTCTGGCCCGGGTCGTCGCCGCTGGTCTGTACGAGCCCGTCGACGCGGCGACCTACCGGATCGCGGATCGCCGTCTGGCGCACAGCCTCGAGCAGATGGCGGCCGCGGGCATCCCGGCCGAGGAGGTGCTGGGCGAGCTGGAGAAACTGCGTGCCGACGCCGAGCGGATCGCCCGGCGCTACGTGGATCTGTTCCGGCGCACGGCTTGGACGTCGTTCCAGGATTCCGAACGCGGCCCGGCGCAGGTCGCCGATCTCGCGCACCGACTGGAGGCGACCAGGGCGGTCCCGGCGGAGACCATTGCCGAACTCGTGAACCGGCTCGTCGCAAGATATCTCGACCAGGACTCCGAGCTAGCGGAGGTGCTGCCGGAGAGCTGATCGGCGGCGCAACCCCCCGAGGTAGGTCGAAATGCTCCTGTTTCGGATTCCCATCGTTGGAGATACGTAGCAGTAACGTGCCGTTGCTCAACGGTATATTGGTGCGATCCGGCGCGCGCTCGCGGCGCCGTGGAGCTACCTACGCTCGTCTACTTAAGTATGTCTTCCGGCAACCTACCGATGCGCCGAAGTGTCGCTCCCCCCGACAATCTGAACGTCGCACAAGGGCAGCAGATGGGTGTGGGCACATGGGAAGCGTGACGCTGTGGATGCAGATGTCGCTCGACGGCTTCGCGGAGGGGCCGGATCAGGAGATCCACTGGCCGGTGGTGGACGAGGAACTGTGCGAGTCGTTCCTGGACGAATTACGCTCGGCCGACCTGTTCCTCTACGGCCGCAAAACTTACGAGATCATGGCGTCGTTCTGGCCGACCGCCGACATGGATCCCGCGATCTCGGAGTTCTACGTGGATTTCGCGCGGTGCTGGAAGCAGACGCCCAAACTGGTCTTCTCCCGCACCCTGTCCGCCGCGGGCTGGAACACCCGCGTGGTCCGGGACGACCTCGTCGAGACGATCACCGCGTTGCGCGCGCAGCCGGGATGCGACATGGTCCTGTTCGGCGGCGCGGAGACGGCGTCGGAGTTCATGAAGCACGACTTGATCGATGAGTACCGGTTGTTCGTGCACCCGATCCTGCTCGGTGGCGGGATTCCGCTGTTCCCGACGCCTGCGGTGGTCTCGGGGTTGCAACTCGTCGACGTGATGACCTTCGACAGCGCGGTGGTCCAGATGCACTACCAGCAGATGGCCTCCGCGAGGTAGCAACCGGCGCGGGAAGCGCGAAACGGGGTCCGTTGCCCGCGTAAACGGGGGCTTGACCTTTGCGTAACCTCTGATTGTCGAGCGCGTTGCCGCGTCGTCGGCTAACTTTCGTTTTATGTCCCTGGTTCAGGCACGTGGCGACGTGCTGCCTGCATCCACCAGTGAATTCATCGGCCGGGAAACGGAATTGGACCGGCTGGGTGCGCTGCTGGACAGCGGTGCCCGCCTGATCACCCTGGTCGGCCCGGGCGGGGTCGGCAAGACGCGATTAGCGGCGGAGGCGTTGTGCCGCGGCGCGCGCCCCCGTCGCAGGCCGGTGTACTGGGCGCGGCTGGCCGGGCTGGAAGCAGACAGCACCGCGACCGCGCAAGACGTGATGCAGTCGGCCGTGCGCACCGACGTCGGCTCGCCGCCGACCCGCGCGGCGCTGGTGCGCACGTTCACCAGCGTGGACCGTTCCGCCGAGCGCGCTGTCCTGGTGCTGGACAACTGCGAACACCTGCTCGGCGTGGTCGCGGCGATGATCGCCGAGTTGCTGGAATCCGTGCCCGGCCTGACCATCCTTGCCACCAGCCGCGAGCCGATCGGCTGGGCCGACGAGTACATCCTGGCCGTGCCGCCGCTGTCGCCGCGACAGTCGCTCGAATTGTTCCTGCAGCGGGCCGAACTCATCGGACGGGCGATCCCGGACGACCGCGAGGCGATGGCCGTCGCCACGCGAATCTGTCGCCGGGTCGATCACAACCCGCTGTTCATCCGCCTGGCCGCGGCGCGTCTGCGGCACCAGCCGCCGGTCATGGTGCTGCGCGAACTCACCGGCGACGCGGACGACAAACGCTTGCACTGGACCCACGGCGCACGGGCGGGCGCCGAGCAGCGCCATCGCGGTGTCTACGACGTGATCGCCTGGTCGTTCGCGCTGTGCGGCGCCTCCGAGCAGTTGCTGCTCGAGCGGTTGTCGGTCTTCGCCGCCGGGTACGAGACCGACGACGAGTCGCTGCGCGGGGGCATCGAGCTGGACGCCGCGATCGCGGTGTGCGCCGACGACGCCCTGCCCGCTGATGCGATCGAACACCTGCTGGAGCGGCTCACCGAACAATCGCTGCTGTCGGCGCATCTCACCCCGACCACGGTCAGCTGGTATCTGGTGGAAAGCGTCCGCGTGTTCGCCCGGGACCGGCTGCGTCGCCGGGACCGCGGCGAGTTCGACCGGCTCGCCGCGCGGCACCGCCGGTATTTCCGGGACAAGGTGGTCGCCGGGCAGGCCATCTGGCTCGGACCACAGGATCAGGCCTGGCTGGCGTGGGCGCGCTCAGCGTGGAACGACATCGTGCTCGGCATCGAATCCGGTCTGGCCGACCCGGCGGAGGCCGTGGTCGCGCTGGAGACCGCCGCCGTCCTGCTCTCGATGAAGGTGCCCTACGTCAAGTCCGGTGCGGGCGCGCTGACCCGGTTGACCGAACGCGCGCTGGAGGCCACCCGGGCATCCGGGCTCGGCCCTCCCGGGCTCGCCGACCTGGCCACCGCGCTGCTCGGTTGGATCTCCCTGTGGCAAGGGCGGACCGATCACATCCCGCAACTCCTCGCGGACTGCGCCACCCACCCCCCGGAAGCGGGTCCGCGATACACCGACATCGATTTCGGGCTGCCCGCCCCGGTCGAGTGGCTGTGGGGGCTCGAGTTGATGCTCGTGCGCGGTGACCCGCGCGCCGTCACCGTCCTTGCCCGGGCGCGGCGCAAGTTCACCGAACAGGGCGATCGCATCGGCGCCGAGCGCAGCGACGTGTTCGCGGCGTTCTGCTCCGCCCTCGTCTGCGACCGACGGCAGGCGCTGGAGAACACGGCGCGATTCCTGGAGCGGTCGGTGTCGTCCGGCTCGACGTTGTCACGCGCCTGGGCCGAGATCGCGCGCGCGGTGGCGCTGGCCAAACACGGGTCCGCCACCGAGGCGCTGACGCTGACCCGCGGGGTGCTCACCCGCTACCGCGGCGAACCGGACACCTGGACGGCGAGCTGGGCGGTGGGCGCGCACATCGTGGCGCTGGCCCAGGTCCTCGTCGCGCAGCGGGCCGAGGGCGGCGATCCCGCCGTGGCCGCCGACACCGCGCGGGAAATCGCCTATCTGGTGGGCGGATTCAAGACACGTCAGCGTTCGATGGGCATATCCGTCGACCGGGTTCCGCTGATCGCCGCCGAGCTGCGCCGCGCCGCGGAGGTCTCCCGCGCGGTGCTCGGCGACCGCGCCTACGCCTCCGCCGAACGCAGGACACGGCTGCGTCCCGAACTCGACGCGCTGTGGTCACTTACCGCGGATCCGGCGCCGTCCGCCCGGCGGCCGGACCGGCCGGCCGCTTCCCGTCCGGTGTCGCGGCGGCCCGCCGCGCGCTGGAGCGAGCTGTCGGAAGCCGAACGCGATGTCGCCGTCTTCGCGGCGGCGGGCTGGCCCAACAGCGCCATCGCAGGCCGCAGGCGCAGCTCCATCCGGACCGTCGACGCGCAGGTGGCCGCCATCCGGCAGAAGCTGATGATCGCCTCCCGCGCCGACATCGCGGCCCACATCCCCGAGGAGCTCGCCGACCGCGTCCGGTACGAATCCGAGCGGCGGCCGAGCCGTAGCCGCAAAGGAAGGGCAGGGCGCGCCCATTAAGCTGCTCGAGCAGTGGTTTTCCGGATCGGTAGGTGCGTCGGCATGTCGGAGGTGAGCAGCGGTGGTGGCAACGGCCCCGCCGCGCCCGCGGAGTTCGTGGGCAGGCATGCCGAACTGCGGCGGATCGATGCCTTACTGAACTCGTCGAGTGCCCGGCTGATCACCTTGTTGGGACCCGGCGGCATCGGCAAGACAACGCTCGCGGTGGAAGCCGTGCGGAGATATCGCGGCGGGACACGGCACACGGTGCACTGGACCCGCCTGGCCCGACTCGCGCCCGGCGCGGAGACGGGGGCGGTCGCCGAAGAAGTGCTCTTGTCCGTCGCGAAGAACGGCATAGCGGGCCGCTCCGCCTGGGACGGCTTGCTGGACACCCTCACCGATGCCGGCGCCGACGACGAGACGCACCGGACCATCCTGGTGCTGGACAACTGCGAACACGTGCTGGGCGGGGTCGGTCCGCTCGTCGTCGGTCTGCTGCAGGAGATTCCCGGCTTGACCATCGTCGCGACCAGCCGGGAGCCGATCGGCTGGATAGACGAGCAATTGGTGACCGTGCCGCCGCTGTCGAGCGTGCACGCCCTGGAACTGTTCCGGCGGCGAGCCGAGCGCACCGGCCGGCCGATCCCCGAGGACCCGGGACAGCTCGCCATCGCCACCCGGATCTGCGGGCACGTCGACAACAATCCGCTGTTCATCCGCTTGGCCGCGGCGCGACTGCTGCACCGGCCACCCGCGATCGTGCTGCGCGAGTTGTCCGGTGACACCGACGATCGCCGCCTGCAGTGGACGCACGGCACCAGGGGCGGCGTCGGCGAACGCCACCGCAGCGTGCGCGACGTGATCGCCTGGTCCTACGGTCTGTGCACCGCACCCGAACAGTTGCTGTTGGAGCGCTTGTCGGTGTTCGCCACCGGTTGCGACGCCGAGAACGACGAGACGCCCTCCGGTGGGGCCGAAGTGGACGCGATCGTGGCGGTGTGCGCGGACGCGGCGCTGCCCGCGGAGCGGATCGAGGGGCTGCTCGAGCGCCTGGTCGAACGCTCGCTGCTGTCGGCCCACCTCACCGCGGCCACGGTGCGCTACTACCTGCTGGAGAGTGTCCGGGTGTTCGTACGGGACCGGCTGTCCACGCGTGGCGACCACCTCGACGAGGCGCGGCTGCTCGCCCGGCATCGGCGGCACTACCGCGACCGTGTCGCCGCGGGCCCGGCCACCTGGTACGGCCCGCGGGAGCAGGAGTGGATCGCTTGGGCGCGTGCGGCCTGGGACAACATTCTCATCGCCGTCGAGACCAGCCTCGCCGACCCGGAGGAGGCCGTGGTCGGGCTGGAGACCGCCGCGACGCTGATGGCATTGCGCGTGCCGTTCATCACCGGATCCAACCGGGCCATCACCAGCCTGACCGAACAGGCTCTGGAAGTCACCGCGCAGGTCGAGCCGCCGCCGACCCGGCTGCGGATCAACGCGACCGCGCTGGTCGGCTGGATCGCCATCTGGCAGGGCAGGCACGCCTACACCGCGCAACTGCTGGACGAATGCGCCGCGGAGTGCCTCGCCCCGGAACTGCGGCGCGGCTGGCGCGAGACGACGGCGACCGACCTCGGCCTGCCCGCCGCGGTGGAATTCACCTGGGGACTCGAACTGCTGCTGATCCACCTCGACCTGCGCGCGGTGGACGTCTTGGCCAGGGCGCGCCGGAAGTTCGCCGTTCTGGGCGACCGGGCGGGTGAGCAGCGCAGCGAACTGTTCGAGGCGCTCACCTACGCGAACCTGGGCGACGCGGACGTCGCGCTCGGGGCCGCGCGCAGGCATCTGGACCGGGCGGTGGCTTCCGACGCGGGCTGGGCGACGTCCTGGGCGGAGCTGGCCTGGATGATCGCGGTATCCCGGCACGGTGATCCGCGGGAGGCGGTGAAACTCGGGCAGTCCACCCTGGAGCGCCTGCTGATCACCGGGGACACCTGGACGGCAGGCTGGGTAGCGCACTTCAGCATGATGGCGCTGACCTACCTGCTGTCCGCCCGGATCGAGGCGGGTGACACCGGCAGCGCCGCAGCGATCGCCGCCGCCACCGAGATCGCCCATCTGCAGGGCGGAATCGCCACGCTGCACCGCTCGATGGGCATCGTCGCCGATCGGGTGACGCTGGTGGCCCGCGGCACCGCTCGAGCCGTTGCGGCGGTCACCGCGGTCATCGGCGTCGAGGCCCACGCGGCGGCGGTCCAGCGCGGCGCCCGGCTGCGTCCCGAACGCGACGAACTGCAATTGCTGTTGCTCGGCAGATTGCCGGTCGGCCAGCTGCCGAACCCGCGGCCGCAGGCCAGGTCGACCGCTTCGCGCTGGGAGGAGTTGACGCCGGCGGAACGGGAGGTCGCGGTGCTGGCCGCGGCGGGATGGGCCAACAGTGCCATCGCCGCACGCCGAGGGAGTTCGATCCGGACGGTCGATGCCCAGGTGGTGTCCGTGCGCAGGAAGCTGATGGCGGCCACCAGGGCCGACATCGGCTGGCACGTACCGGATCACCTCGCGGAGCGGATCCGGCTGGAATCCGAGCGGCGACCCGCGCGAACGCGAGCACGCCCGTAACCGTCGCGGCGGTCACGGGCGTGCGATAGCGAGAATCGGTCAGGTCAGGTCAGGGAGCCGTCGTAGCACAGGCTCGCCGATCGCCAGGACCGCTGGGGTCCGGTGCCGGGATCGAAGGCCCACTGGTCGATCGAGCCCGCGGCTTTCCACCACAGCGAGCCGCGTCCGTCCGAAACGACCTGGTAGACGTCCTCGGAACCCTCGATGAGCTGGCTGCCGACGCAGTAGTCGTTGTACTCCGTGCCGTACTGGCGGGCGCCGGGGCTGAACAGGCCGGCGGGGTGGGCGTAGGCGCCCGGGTTCGGCACGGTGCTGGCCTGCTGCGCGGAAGCTCCGCGATGCCAGTACGGGGCACCCTGTCCGTCGGTCCCGCAGGCGAAGGTCCAGCCTCCCGCGACGACGGTGGCGCCCTGGCCGTAGGCGCCACCGGCCCAGAGGCAGGCAGCGCCCTGAGCCTCGGCGGTGCCCGCGCCGAGGCTCAGGCCGCCCGCCGCCACCGCTGCCGCCGCCAGCAGGGTGAGCGTCCGTACCGTGCCGCCGCGCTTGTCGTTACACGCGGCCGGCCGGCGAAGCCCGCTGATTTTAATCATGAGTGTTTCTCTTTCTTGCGTTCCCGGCCGGAGTGGATTTCCGGGATGGTGATACTTCAAGTAATGTGCCGCTAGGTAGCGGTACGATCAGTCCGCAAAGGCGTCACGGAAGGTTTCGGGGTGCGGAGGTGTGTGCTGGGCCTGTGGTCACCGGCACCAGGCGGCCTGCGCGCGGCAGACGGTGTAGCCGGTGCCGTCCGGGCGGGCAACGCGCGACCAGCTCGAGCCGTCGGACCCGTCGCCGGTGGCGAGATCGGGTGTGGCCTGGTTCTGCCGCTGGCGGTAGTCACGGATGGCCTGGTCGGCCTCCTCGGCGTCCAGTCGGTCGCTGTCGCGATGGTGGTAGCCCATGGGGTCGATGTGGTGCCAACCGGTGGTGTCGCCCGTGCCGTTGCGCGGGTTCGAGGGACCCGAGTGCGACTCCGCGCCCGCGATGCCCGCGGCGCCCGCGGCGCCCGCGGCGAGTGTGCCGACGATCGCTGCACACGCGAGCAATCTGGCGGCGAAATGAGTGGTGTTGGCGGTCATCGTAAGTCTCCGTTCGGATTTCGCGCAGTGCACGGCGACACGGCACGAGCAGCGGCGGTGCGGCGAACGTCGGTGGTCGGGGTTGCCGCGCGAGGTGGGGTCGGGGAGGGGATCGAGGCGGCATCCGTCGCGGATGTGTCGTCCGCGGGGCGGTGCCGGTCGGCTCGGTCCCGGTCGTCGGGTTGGGGAGAGCCCGGCCTGTCGTATCCGTGGCGGCCCGGGTCTGCTGCGGAGCGCGGTGCCGCGACGGTTGTGTCGGGCCCGGCCTGCGCTTGGGGCGATGCCGGGGTTTCCGGCGTGGCCGCTATCGCGCTCACGATCAGCGGGCGGACGAGCCAGGTCTGTGTCCGTCGCTGGTGCGGCGTGATGCCGGTCATCGTTCGCGTCCGTTCATCTCGCCACCTCGGGATCTGGGATCGGTCCGGTGAGGTCCGATCGGTGGGTCCCTATCTATCGTGCCGTTGTATAACGTCACATTAATCGACGGGTCGATATCTTGTCGAGGGCTTTCTCACACCTGGGAAGAAGTGAGGGCGTCCTTCGCGCGGCGGCGTACTGACCGGCCGCGACGCTGACGGCGCACAGCCGCGCTCTGGGGAGACCTCTCGGGCGGCCTGGCGATGACGCTGGCGGGCGTCGCCCGAGCCGATGCGGACGGTGGCGGTGACAACGCGAGCTGCCGACCTGACCTCTGCTGGGACCGGCGCGGGGGTGGTGTCGGCGATTACCGACGATGTGGATTCAGCATGCGCGCGAGATCAGACGACCAGCGAGCAAAGGGTGGCAGCGCGGGAGGATCAGCCGTGGCGAGAAGCGACTCTGCGCACAACGATCCACACGAGTGTCGCGCTCGGTGGTCGAATGAGCGGTCGGGGCCCGTTGCGGTGCGTACGAGATCGACCGGCGTCAGCGTCCGCTTGTCCGCGGCATGTCCTCTGGTCGACCGGGTCGCCTTCGGTGATCGCCTTGTCTCAGGACCCGGCGGTGGATGGTTGGGGGGCGAGCGGATATGCGCGCGAAGAG
>NZ_JBHVDM010000139.1:0-11992 GCF_042802775.1 Nocardia sp. NPDC057455
TCTCGGGGCCGCGCGCCGCGGGCGTCACCGGTACCGCCGGATCAGTGCCGCGGCTTGCTGATCATGTCTTTGGCCCGGTCCATCATCGCGGCGAACGGACCGACCAAAACGTTCGCGGTGGCCGATTCCACGCCAGGATGCGGCCGGGTCGGCGCCATCGACTCGGCGAGCTCGACGGTTCTGCGCAATCGTCGCAGGGTCTCGTCGTCGAGTTCCGCCCGCAGCCGCGTGAATTCCTCCCGTTCTTCGTGGTCGGCATGCGCCAGCACCGCTGAGCGCAGTTTCGCCAGCCGAACCTGGAATTCCATCGAGCTGATGTCGAGTGATTCCATCTCGGCGAGCTGTTTTTTCGCCTTGTTCTCCTCTTCCAGCCGCGCATCGACGATGGACGCGCCATCGCCGAGTTCACGCCGGGCGCGCGGGTGGATGATCTCCTCTTCGGCGGTCTCGTGCACGGCCAGCAAGCGCCGCAACTCGAAGAACTTGCTCTCCCGCTCCACCGGATCGGAGGTGTCGGCGGTCTCGATGAACAGTTGCCGGATCCGGCCGTGCTGATGGATGAGGAAATCGATCGCGTCAGTGGTCGAGTCGATCGTGGTTGCCATAGCTGATCTCCCCTCGGACTGTCGGGTCGGCTGACAAACCATGTCCGTCGCGGCGGTACCCGGCAGCGTGCACGCGAAACCGCACGGCCGGCCGGTCAGTTGCCGGCGTCGCCCGCGATGGGAGCGGGATATATCGAGGCCGGCACACTGTGGCGCCACGGGCGGTGGATCTCCGAACCCGGTAGGGAAGCCAGTTCCGGTATCCAGCGCCGCACATAGTTCCCGTCGGGGTCGTAGCGTTCGGGGGTGCCGAGGGCTCCCCGGTACAGGCGCCCCACCTGCTGCCAGGTACAGCGGTCGCTCGCGGCGTCGGCATCGAGCAGCCACCGTCGGAAATGGTCGGCGCCGACTCGCCAGTCCACCCGCAGCGTCGTGGTGAGGAAACTGGCGGCGATCACCCGGGCACGTTCCGGCATCCATCCTTGCGCGGCCAGTTGCCGCATGCCCGCGTCGACGATCGGGTAGCCGGTACGACCGTCGCACCAGGCACGGACCGCGACCGGATCGTGCGCCCGCCGATCACGCGAGCGATCACCGGACCGCGCGACGCCGGCGCGCGCGGCGAGGAACTGGAGCCGGAAGTCGCGCCGAGCGAGCAGGCGGACGAAGGCGCGTCCGTCCGCCGTCGCCATGTCGGTGCGGTACGCCATCTCGGCCGCGGAAAGGCAACCGAAATGCAGGTACGGCGACAGACGCGCGCAGCCCTCCCGGGTGAGGTCGCCGCTGGACCGGTTGTGTGGCTGTTTCCGGTCGGCGGTGCAGCCCCGCCACAGCGCACGACCCGTGATCTCGCCGCCGACGGCGAGCTGCGGTGAGACAGCGGCGTCGCCGAGTTCGTCGAATCTCGGCACGGGATCACTGGCGACGCGCGGGACGATCAACTCTGTGGGTGTGTCCAGCGGACGCCGCTTGGGAGCTTCCAGCCACCGGCGAAAGTAGGTCGGGAAGTCCGGAACCTCGTCATCCTTGCCGTGCGCACGGCACTCGGACGGATCCACGGCGGTCAGGGTGGCCGAATGCGTGTGCAGCAAGCAGCTGCGTCGCGCCAGCCGTTCCCGCAGCGCTCGCGCCCGGCACCGGCCGTACCAGGTGGCGTCGTCGGCGATGTGGACGCTGTCGGCGTGCACCTGTGCCGCCACCTGATCCACCGCGTCGACATAGCCACCGCGCCGGATCACCAATTGCCCTCCGGCGCAGCGCAGTTCGGCATCGAGTTCGGCCAGCGCGGCGGAGAGGAAGCGCAGCTGGTTCCCGGCCGGGTGCGCACTGCCGACGATACGGTCGTCGACGACGAAGAGGGGAACCACGGCGGCACCCTCGCGCACCGCGGCCGACAGGACGGGATTGTCGTGCACACGCAGGTCACGAGTGAAAAGTGCGATTGTTACGGCCATTCGATGGTCATTTTCGACGACAGGCATCCGTCGCGATCGACGACGGCGGTATCGGACATTCGGCTGCTGTGCCACGCCGATGCGGGCGGGTATCGAAGTAAAGTTCTTTACGCCAATGCTGCGCGACGACCACTGTCATGTCAAGCCGGGCGGCGCAGCCGGGTCAGCGCCCGCGGAAGAGATCGGTGAGCCAGGGTTCCAGGTCGGCGCTGAGCGCCGTCAGATCCGGCGCGTCCGACTCGTCGAGCGCGTCGGCGGTGAGTTGGCGAACGGCGTAGACGACGCCCATGTACGCCGTGACGGACAGCAGCGGTAGCCGATTCCCGGCCACGGCCTGCACCAGACCGCGGATGTATTCGGCGAACAGCCGGATCGAGTTCCGTCTGCGCCGCCGGGCGGCAGGCCCGAGCGCGTCGATCTCTACTTGGTAGGCCCGGGCGACGACCAAGTCGTTCTGCAGGGAGCGAAGGTACCGACCGAGTGCGTCCGCGACGACGGACCGGTGATCTCGACCTCTGATGTCCGCGCGGGTCAGCTGGGTCAGCAGCACCTGGATGAAGCGGTCGTATCCCGCGAAGACGCATTCATCCTTGTTGGCGAACGCGTCGTAGAAGGCCGCCAACGAGACGCCGGCCCGCTTCGCGACGTCGGTGGGGCCGAATCCGGCGTAGCCGCGCGCGGCGAGCAATTCGGTGACGGCGGCCAGCAGCCGTTCCCGCTGCGCGGCCATCACCTGCTCGCGCCCGAGATTGTGCCTGCCGCGCGGCAATGCCGCCGGAAGCGTGAAGAACACTCCGTCTCGCACCGGAACGATCGATGCGTCGGCGTCGGCGGGCGCGGCGGACACCTCTGCAGACTACCGAGCCGGCCGTGGCCGACGCGCCCGGACCCGCGGACCCACACCGCTGCGCGACGGGAGGCGGTCACCTGTTTTCGGGCCCGGCGCGGCAGGGCGGAAACCATCATCTCGACGCCTGCCGAGTCCACTTCTGGCCGACCCTGGGTATCGGGGACGTCGCGCCGAGGACTCCGCGACCGATACCGGCGCGGCCCGCCCGCGCTCCTGGCATGGCCGCGACCGGCGGCTAACCGCTGGACGCGTCGGCAGCTCTGACATGGCCCGGAGGCGGTACCGTCTCCGGGCCGTGCGCAGTGGTCAGCCGAGCGGCAACTCCAGGCAGGAAGGAGCGCCACCCGGAGAACTGATGGTGATTCTCGCGCCCACACTGTTGGCGCTGGAGTACAAGGGGTCCAGGCCGTCGATGACCAGCATCAACCGGTGGCCGTCCAACACGTCGTAGGCCGCCGCCTGCAACTCCCACGAGACGGTGGCGGGCAGGTCCGACTCGATGGTCTTCGGCTCGTGCGTGACGATTCTCGCCGACCCGTCCTCATCGACATCGAGGAGGTAGGCCACCACGGTCGCCGACTCGTCGGTGCTGTCGACGGTCACCTGCAACCGAGGGATCCCGCGAATCTGCCGCGCTATCCCACCGCGCGCCGCGAGCAGCGGCCCCGTCGACCAGACCAGGGCATGTGTGCGGTCGATCTCGGCGGTTCGGTAAATCTTGGGATTGCCCGCCCATTCCTCCTGACCGGTCGCCATGAGCTCGTCCATGGCGACGACCTCGGGCTCCGCGCCGACGACGAAATCGCGCTGCCAACCGGAGGCGACATCGGGCGTCAGCGCGCCGTCACCGCCCTCGCGCTCATCGGTCAGCGTCAACGACTCGGTGTCGGTGGTGACGTCTGCCCACGACTCCTTCTCCTCGCGCCGCGCCGGTTCGACGATCACGTTCTGCCCGTCCCCCGCTGCCGGAGTGGTCACGTAGGTGAACATGACCTGGTTGCTGATCTCCGGCCACGTGTCGACACCGTTGTCCTCGTCTTTGAGGTAGTGATCGAGCCAGGCATACGCCTCGCGCAGCGGCACGTTCGGCCCGGCGCCGTGCGCGGGCGGAGCGATCAGGCCGGGGCCTTCCGGCGCGGCATGATCGCCGATCCACATGTTCAACCGTTTCGGTCGCGGGAGTTTCTCGAAGGTTTCCAGCACCTGGTTCACGGGGAAGAGGCCCTCGTGCCAGGTGTTGGAGAAGAAGGTCGGAATCTCGCGGGAACCGACGAAGCGCTCCGGTGCGCGATCGGTACCCCACTCGATCACCGGCTCCATGTCTTCGCCCTCGGCGAACTTCGCCAGAATTTCCAGCGCCTCTTCGTCGAACTTGTCCGCCTGCGCGCCGCCGGTCAGGCCGATCAACGCCTGGACGGCCTTGAGGTGGCGAGTGGCGTTGTCGTACATGCTGGTGGCGAGGTTGCCCCAAGTGCTCATGGCGACGACGACATCGACTCGTTCGTCCTCCGCGGCGACGAGCTGGCTGATGCCCGACCCGTACGACTCCCCCATGAAGGCGATGCGGCTGGGGGCGAGTTCGTCTATCGCGTACGTGAGCACGGTCGACCCATCGACGCGGTCGCGCGGACCGGCGACATCGACAGTGCCTTCGGATGTGCCGAACCACGGCACGTTCGTCCCCGGTAGGGCGGACAATCCGATGCCGCGTGGCGTGTAGGCCAGCACGTGATAGCCCTTGGACGCGAGCGTGAGGTAGGCATACTCGAACAGCGGCCACCCGAAGGGCGTCCATCCGGCGGGAAAGACCACCAGCGGGCACGGCCGGGTCGTGGTCTGCCGCAGCATGTGCGCCGACAGCCCGACCCCATCCGACGCCTCGATGCGCGGGAACGTCGGCACCGCCACGTTCAGCGCCCGGTCGACCAAACCCGCCACCTCGCCGGGCACCAGCCCCTCGCCACTGCGGTTGCGCACCGCGGTCACCAAGTTCGACGCGAATTGCACTGCCTCCGGGCGGACCTGCCCCCGCGCGTCCCAAGCTCCCTCGACGGCGATCCGCGAGAGCTGTTCGGACGTGGTCCCGACGATCGGATCTCGTTGCGACATAGACGTCATCGACCCTTCCTGCCAATTTGCTGCGAAATAGCGGACCGCCGCAGACTGACACGGTATGCGATCACCTGTCCCGGGATTCGGCGATGCGTTCTCCATTCGCAACAGGTCGATGACCAGCGGAAACATTGCAATATTCGACCAGTCCGCTCGCGTGGGGCGCTTTCGGAGCGCTCCGCATGGGGCGCCGCCTCGGCGAGGCCGGACCGCCCGATACGTCGCGGGCCGCGCCGCACGCTGCTAGCTTCCGGGCCGTGGATGACTTCTCACGCTCCTGGGCAGCGTTGCGCACGGCGGTCGGCGACCTCTCGGACGAGGATTTCGCGCAGCCGTCCGGCTGTACCGGCTGGCTCGTGCGAGACCTGGTGTGCCACTTGATCATCGACGCCCAGGATATCCTGATCACCCTGGTGACCCCGGTCGATGCCGAACCGACGCGCGACGCGGTGACCTATTGGGAGGTGGCCGATACGGCACCGACCGGCGACCACCCGCTCGACGCGCTGATCGTACGGCTCGCCGCCGCGTACCGGGAACCAAGGTTGCTGAAGATTCACTTCGAAGACGTCGGCTCCGCCGCCGGACGCGCGGCCGGACTCGTCGATCCCGGCCTGCGGGTCGGCACGCGCGACGAGGTCCTCACCGCGGGCGACTACCTGTCGGCGTACGTCCTGGAGAGCACCTTGCACCATCTGGACCTGATCGCACACTTACCGGGCGCGGCCGAGCCGCCCGCGGAGGGCCTCGGCCGGTCACGCGAGATGCTGGAGAAGGTCGCCGGAGCGGCGTTCCCCAGCTCGTTCTCCGACACCGACGCGCTGCTGGTCGGCACCGGACGACGCGCACCGACCGACTCGGAGAGAGCCGAGCTGGAGGAACTGGCCGCGCGACTTCCTTTCGTGCTCGGTTGATCGTTACCGAGCCTCGCCCCCCAGTTTGACCGGCACGGACAGCGGGCCGATGGTGAAGAAGGACGGCGAGTACGGGATGTCCGCGGGGTCGATGGCGAGTTCGAGCTCCGGCAGCCTCCGGTAGAGCGAAGCGAGCGCGAGCCTGCCCTCCAGGCGGGCCAGACCCGCGCCGATGCAGTAGCGCGGCCCATGGCCGAACCCGAGATGTCCACCCCGCTGCTCGCGGGTGATGTCGAACTCGTTCGCGGTTTCGCCGTACTCGGCGGGGTCGATCCCACAGGCCTGGTAGGCGACGCCGACCGCCTTGCCCTGGGGAATGGACACGCCGGCCACGGTGACGTCCGTCAGCGTGAACCGCCAACTGGTCATCATCACCGAATGCCGGTATCGCACCGTCTCTTCGACCACGTCGGCCCAGCGGTTCTCGGCCTTGGCCAGGGCGAGCTGATCGGGGTGCCGCGACAGCGCCAGGATGGCGTATCCGAGCATGTGCACCGTGGTCTCGTGGCCGGCGACCAGCATGATCCACAGAACGGCGACCAGTTCCTCGGCCGTCAGCTTGTCGCCCTCGTCGCGGGCTTGCACCAGGCCCGTGGTCAGGTCGTCACCGGGCTCCCGCTGCTTGCGGTCCGCCAATTCGTACAAGTACAGCATGAGCGCGTTCTGCGTCGCGAACGCCTCTTCGGGCGGAGTGGTGTGTGCCAGCAGAGTCGCGGTCCAGCGACGCAGCCGATCTCGCTCGTGCTCCGGCACCCCGAACAGTTCGCAGATCACCGCCATCGGCAGCGCTTCGGTGAAGGTGGGCACCAGATCGACGCCGTCGCCGGCCGCCACCACCTGATCCAGCAACCGGTCGATGATCTCTTGCACGCGCGGCTCCAGCGCCTGCACCCGGCCCGGGGTGAACGCCTTGCTGATCAGGCCGCGAAGCCGCCGATGGTCGTCGCCGTCCTTGGTGGACAGGTGATCGCCCTGCACGATGGCGCGCAGGGGCCAGTCCTCCGGAATCGAACCGTCGTACAGGGCCGGCCAGTGCTTCGGATCCCGGGCGAACGTCTTGTTGTCCCCGGCGAGGATCTCGCGCACCGCGTCGTGGGTCAGCGCCAGGTAGGCGGGCACCCCGCCGGGGAACTCCACCTCGACCACCGGCGCGATCTCCCGGAGCCGGATGCAGGTGTCCAGCAGATCCTCGTTCGGGGCGGGGAAAGCGGGCAGGCTGGTTGTCATGGGAATTCCTCTCTGCGCGTGAACCCTTCAGCCGTCGTGACGACGGTCGTGCACGAGTATCACGGCGAGGTCGGCCGATGAGCCGAGCAACGGACCGATCCTGCCCGCAACCAGAACTCGTGCGGCGGAAAACGAAATTCCGGACTTGTCGGACGGCATGCGTCCCTGGTCCCGGCAGTAGCGATGACACCGCGACCGGAGTGGACCGATCCGCTGAACGGCCGAGCGCCGGTGGGGTGGTTAAGGTGGCGGTGTTCGGATATGTCGGTGGGATCGGCCGGGAGGAAGTTGTGGAACCGAAGACGGCGCTGGGGCGCACCGTGCGAGCGGTGAACGCCGGGGTGGCAGCGCTCCTCGACGTGCCGCTGATCGGGAGATTGCTGGGCAAGGGATTCGTAGTGATCACGTATGTGGGGCGGCGGTCCGGGCGGACATTCAGCACGCCGGTCAACTACTGGCGAAAAGGGGATGAACTGGTCATCGGAGTCGCGATGCCGGACAAGAAGGCTTGGTGGCGAAACTTTCTGGATGAGGGCGGCCCGATCACGCTGCGCCTCGACGGCGCGGATCGGCGCGGACATGCGGTAGCGCGGCGCGACGAACGCGGGCGTGTCTCGGTGAAGGTGCGGCTGGACGACGCGAGCTGATCGCCGCGTCTCCCTCACCAGAAGCGCATGCCAGTCGCCGACTCCTGACGACGTCGCCGTGGCCGGTGCAGCGGCGGCCCATTCGGATGAGGCGTCAGACGCTCGCGGCCGGCTTCGACTGGGCGATGATCGCGGCGCCCATCCAGCGTCGTAGATAACGCCGCAGATCGCCCTCGCCGCGAGGTGGGTTGCCGGGCGAGATGAAAAACGACTGCATCGTCCGCAGGACGTATTCGACGAGCTCGTGCAGCGACTCGTCGTCGTAACCGTATCGCTCCCACTGCACGTCGAAGCGTTTGATCATCGTCATTCCGAAGGCTTGCGCCTCTTCGGACGTCAGGCTTTCGGGGTGGACGTTCGAGTAGGTACTCGACAGCAGGATGCCGAGATGGGGCGTACGACGCACCTCGGCCAGGGTGTACACCACCCCCTCGGTCATCGCTTCCACGGCGTCCTCGATACCGCTGACCTGCTGTGTGAGCCGATCGAGAAAGCCGTCGACCGACGCGATGGCCGCGGCCGTCATGAGCGCATCGGCACTGGGGAAGTATCGGTAGACCGTCTGGCGGATCACGCCCAGCGATTCCGCGACGTCGGCGATGCTGATCTCCGACCCTGTCCGGCCGATCAGATCGACGGCGGCGGCGACTATACGACGAGACGCTTCCTCGTCGTCCTTCGGCGGGCTCCCGCCCCACCCGCGCCTTCCTGCCACTGCCGCTTCCTCGACTCGACGCTTGTCGCCTGCGAACCCCCTGATCAGATGGCCTGCCGACGCTCCGGATCAAGGGCTCGACGGTATCACAGAGCGTCGTCGTCACCCGTCCGGCGGATCGAGCATCAATTCTGATCATACACATAAGCCGTTCTGTGTATGATCACCTCCAACGCGGGCCGGTGGTCTCCGTGCGATGCCGCCGGACCGTTCGATTCCGAAAGACGAGGTACAGCCCAGTGACCGATCTGCAAGTCCGGAAAATGCGCTTCGCGTTCGCGGACTACGACGTGCCCTTCCTGTGGAACGAGGAGAATCCGGCCTTCTCGTCCATGGCCAATGCGGTGTCCTTCCTGGCGATCGGCTTCGAGAAGATGATCGTCAACATGATCCGGGAGGCCATGCCCCTGATCACCGACCCCGCAGTCGCCGAGGAAGCCGACGCGTTCGTGCGTCAGGAGGGGCAGCACTCCACCGCCCATCGCCAGCACGCCAACGCCTTGATCCGGCGGTACCCCGGGCTACAGGAGACGCTCAACGAAGTGATCGGGGAATTCGACCGCCTCACCGTGGACACCCCCGTCGAATACCGGCTCGCCTACACCGCCGATCTGGAGGCGACCTTCACGCCGGTGTTCAAATTGATGCTCGACAACGACTCGACGTTGTTCCGACCGGGAGACGACCGGGTCGCGTCGCTGTTCATCTGGCATTTCGTCGAAGAAGTCGAACATCGCAGTTCCGCGCTGATCATCTTCGACTCCGTGGTCGGCAGCGACGTGTATCGGATGCGCATGGCGCCGTCGATCTTCCGTCACGTGCTGAAGGTGATCAGGCTGGCCTGCGCGGGCTTCAACGAGCACGTCCCACTGGAGGAGCGGAAGGTGGACGCGTTGTCGATGTTCGCCTCCTACCGGCGCAGGCAGAAACTGCGCGCGTGGTTGCCGTTCCTGCAGGCGCAGGACCACGGTCCGATGCCACGGGCATTCGACCACCTTCCGCTCGGTGAGCAACTCGTCGCGTTGGTGGGCATCGTTCGCAGCCAGCTGCCCAGACACAACCCCGACCACGAGAAGCTGCCCGCGCTCGCCGACGTGTGGTTCCAGCGCTTCGAGGCCGGCTACGACGTCTCGCACTGGTACACCGCCGACACGGTCGCCCCTTAGGAGCCGGACCGATGGCTGATCATTGCGCACCCACTTTCGACCGGCTCGCCACAGCGCTCGGCTTCTCGTGCGAGGAGGCGGGCGGACTGGCCGAGGTGCGAAACCCCTTCGCATTGGAGAACTGGACGCTGCCCGTTCTCGAGATCACGATCGTTCTGGGCGCGGTACTCGCGCTGATCTATGCGATCGTGCGGTTGCGCCGCCACGGAGATCCCACCAACCTGGTGCTCTGGTTCGGCGCGACCGCATACCTGTTCATCATCGAACCCCCGCTTTACTTCCCGGCGGCCTTCGGCATCGACGCGCACGTCGACACGATGTTCGCGCACAACCTGTTCACCGTGGAATTCCTCTGGGGCCGATTACCGCTCTACATCGTCGCGATCTACCCGTTCATGGCCACACTGGCCTTCGAGATCGTCCGGATGCTCGGCGTCTTCCGGCAGCACGGGGTCCTCATCGGGTCCGCGTGCGTGGGCTTCGTCCACCATGCCTTTTATGAGATCTTCGACCATCTCGGCCCGCAGCTGCGCTGGTGGGAATGGTCGATCGACAATCCGATGAACCAGCCGATGTTCGATTCGGTGCCGCTGCCGAGTGTGGTCGTCTTCGCCGCCCTGTGGCCGATGTCGCTGGCGTTCTGTGTTCAATTGTTCGTCGGCCGCCACGTCGACCAGGGGCAGACGTTCTCCGGGGTGCAATTGGTCTGGCGTACGGTCCTCATCGGTGTGCTGGCATCGTTGGGCACGGCGGTGTTGCCGATACCCGCCACGGTGTTCGGCATGGGTAGTACCACCGTGCGCGGAGTGCTCTACGCCGCCGAACTGGTCGTCGTCACCATCGTCGCCGTGCTGATCCTCACCCGCCGATGGCTCCGGCTGCGGCGAGACGGCACGCCCTACACGAACGACTTCGTCCGCATCTACAGCGTGGTGTATTTGGGCGTGATGGCGTTGCTCTGGGTCACCGCACTGCCCGATTTCTTCGGCGCCGTCGATGGCAGGACGAGCCAGGGAGATCCCATCGGCAATCTCTGGTACACGCTCGCCTGCTTCGTTGTCGCGATCTTCTGCGTGATCGCCGTGTTCACGGTGCCACGGAGGATGACAGCGGACAGCGCTGCTGCTCCCGCTCCGGAAACAGCTGTGAGTCCCACGGCGTAGCGAGTCGGCGAGGAGGCGGAGCCGCCGGTAGCGGCGGGCGCGACCGCCGTGCCACGCGGTCGGCGGGGCCGGAGTGTGACGCCCGGCTCGCCCGGGATTTTCCGGGCCCGCGCACGGGTTGTACGTGGGGCCGATATGAGGAGGTCATGTGGCACGGGAGTACAACCGGAATCCTGCGGCGGTCGCCGCCCTGTCCCCTGAGCAGTACCACGTCACTCAGGAGAACGGGACCGAGCGGGCGTTCACGGGCGAGTACTGGGACAACCACGAGCCGGGCATCTATGTGGATGTGGTGTCCGGCGAGCCGTTGTTCGCCTCGGTTGACAAGTTCGACAGCGGATCGGGTTGGCCCAGTTTCACCAAGCCGATCGAAGCCGGGAACGTGGTGGAGAAGCGGGACTTCAGTCATCTGATGGTCCGCACCGAAGTGCGTTCCACGCACGGGGACAGCCACCTCGGGCATGTGTTCACCGACGGCCCCCGTGCGGCGGGCGGCTTGCGGTACTGCATCAACTCGAAGGCGCTGCGGTTCATCCACCTCGACGACCTCGAGGCGGAAGGCTACGGGCAGTACAAAACTCTCTTCGCGAAGGAGGAGGCGTGACCGACACGCGGAAGGCCATTCTGGCCGGTGGATGCTTCTGGGGCATGGAGGACTTGATCCGCAAGCAGCCCGGGGTGGTGTCGACGCGCGTCGGCTACACCGGTGGGCGAAACGACCACCCCACCTACCGCAACCACCCGGGCCATGCGGAGGCCGTGGAGATCGTCTACGACCCGGCCCGGACGGACTACCGGCAACTGCTGGAGTTCTTCTTCCAGATCCACGATCCGACGACGAAGGACCGCCAGGGCAACGACATCGGGACCAGCTACCGTTCGGCGATCTACTATCTCGATGACGATCAGAAGCGAATCGCCCTGGACACCGTCGCCGATGTGGATGCCTCCGGCCTGTGGCCCGGCAAGGTGGTCACCGAGGTGACCCCGGCGAGCGAGTTCTGGGAGGCCGAGCCGGAGCATCAGGACTACCTGCTGCGCTACCCGGACGGCTACACCTGCCACTTCCCCCGTCCGGGCTGGAAACTGCCGAAACGGCAGACCACCCCGCAGTAGGCCGCGATCGCGGCGGGTCGCGACCGGTGACCCGCCGAGACGTCCGAACGCACAGCATGCGACTGCGCCACCACGCCCAGGTC
>NZ_JBHVDM010000140.1:0-11535 GCF_042802775.1 Nocardia sp. NPDC057455
CGGCAACGCCGCCCGATCCAACTTCCCCACCGGCGTCAACGGAATCTCCCCCAACACCATGATCGACGCCGGAATCATGTAAGCAGGCAACGACTGGGAGATGAAGTCGAAGAGTTCGGTGGTGTCGAATTCGATCCCGATGCCCGCCGCGTCGACCGTTGCCGCTTCGGGCAGCACGTAGGACACCAACATGGTCGTCCCGTTCGGTTGCCGTTTGCCCAGGGTCACCGCGAACTCGACATCCGGATGGCGGCTCAGCGCGTCGTCGATCTCGCCCAGTTCGACGCGGAAGCCACGAACTTTCACCTGGAAGTCCGAACGTCCCAGGACCTCGATGCCACCCGAACTCAGACGACGCGCCAGATCGCCGGTCCGGTACATGCGCGACCCAGGACTACCGGCCTCACCGCCGAACGGGTTCGCCACGAAGCGTGCCGCGGTGAGACCTCGCCGGTCCAGATAGCCCTGCGCCAGCGCGGGACCCGACAGATACAGTTCGCCGATCACGCCGGCCGGAGCCGGGCGCAAGCGCGAATCCAGCACGAACAAGCCGAATCCGGGTATCGCGCTGCCGATGGTGACCGTCTCACCCGGCACGAGCGGCGCGCTGCTGGTCGCGATGACGGTGGCCTCGGTGGGGCCGTAGCCGTTGATCATCGCGCGGCCGTCGCCGGCCCACCGGCTCACCAGGTGGGGGCCGAACCTGTCGCCGATGACCATGACGACGCGCAGGTCCGCCAGACCCGCGGGATCGACCGATTCCAGCGCGCCGGGTGTGATGAGCATGTGCGTGACGCGTTCGCGCCGCAGCAGATCGGCGAGTTCGAACCCGCCGAACACCGTCGGCGGCGCGATCACCAGGGTCGATCCGGTGGCGAAGGCGAGCAGCAGTTCCAGGACCGACACGTCGAAGTTCGGCGAGCAGATGTGCATCACCCGCGAGCCTGCGGTGACGTCGTAGCGCTCGCGTTCGGACGCTACCATCGCGCCCAATCCGGAGTGGGGGACCACCACACCCTTGGGCCGGCCGGTCGAACCGGAGGTGAAGATGACGTAGGCGGGATGGTGCTCGGTGAGTAGCCGCACCCGATCGGTATACGAAACCGGGTGTGCGGGCCAGCGCCCGATTCGCTCCTGGTCTCGTGGATCGTCGAGTTCGATCCAGGGGAGGGAGGTGCCGAGCGCTTCGCGGTAGGCGGAAGTGGTCAGGCCGAGTGCGGCTCCGGAATCGGTGACCATGTAGGCGATCCGCTCGGGTGGATAGGTGGGATCGATCGGCACGTAGGCGGCGCCCGTCTTGGCGATCGCCCACACCGACAGCACCGACTCGAGAGAGCGCCGAATGCCGATGGCCACCACGTCGCCCGGTCCCAGTCCTCGGTCGATCAACTCCCGCGCCAGCCGCGACGACGCTTCGTCGAGCTGCCGGTAGGTCAGCTGCACGGTATCGGCGGGATCGCCTGTCGGAGAGAACCGGATCGCCACCGTGTCAGCGGCGGATTCGACCGCGGCGGTGAGCAGTTGCCCGAAGAGGGGAGCGCCGGAACGGCGACGGCGATTTCCACGCGCGGAACGGCGATCCATCTTCATTTCCTGTACTTTCTCCTTCAGGCGGTGCCGGCTCTCACTCCGAACACCCTCGATCCGACCCGCAACCTCACTACTTGCTCGCAATGGTGTCGCAGACAAGCTGGTAGTCCTCTCGCGAGAAGCCCAGACCGCCTGCCCCCGCCCGGACAGTACACAGCCGGTGACCTGCCTACGGCACGGCATACTGCAGCGCCGGGCGAATTATGCTGCGTTTCACATCTTTCGCCGACCAGGCGCTCGAGTCCAGTGCCGCCGCGCCCGGTGCTCTCCTGCCGGCTCGCCCTTCCGCTCGCGCGTCCCAGTCCGGGTGGCGCGGGTCCGATCAGCTCGCGTTGACGAAAAAGCAAGCGCAACAGGCGATGTCGTCGACAGATACGTCGAATCCGAGAGCCGGTGATCGGGTCGGGGCGGCGACGAGCCCTCGGGCCGTGCCCAGACCGGTTGCCTTTCGCGGCATCAGGGGAATGTGCAAGCGGGGCCGCCGCCGGAACTGTCGACGTACCCGGCGCGCAACATGCGCAGCAACAGGCACAGCGCTTGGGTGGCGGATCCGGTCGAGGCGGACCCGGTCTCCGCGATCGTCGCCTGCTGCTCGAGCGGCGCGGCGGATGCGGTCGACAGGGGTGCGAGGAGCGTGGCCGTCACGAGGACGCTCGCGGTGATCGCCTTCATGGGCACGAGTATTCGGAACATTTCCCCGCGTCGCACGACCCCATTCATCGGGGCGCACCGCACGCAGGGGCGCGATCCCACGGTGCGTGTGTTCGCTTATCGCTGTCCCAGCGAATACAACGACCAGGCCGTCGCCTCGATCGGCACCGCCGCGGCAGGCCGGTCCATCCGGCTCGTCTTGGATCCGGTGGTGAATTCGGGATCGGTTCCGACGATCACGCGGCCTTCGCTGTTCACCAGCACCACCCGCTGGTCATACGCCCGGAAGCGCGGAAGCAGGAGTTGTTCGATGGAAGCGACCGGGACATCCGCACCGGCGATTCCGAGGAAAGTTCCCGCGGCGATCGTGACCGGGACCGCGAAAGTGCATACGTACTGATCGGTGCACGCGTAATCGAGAAGCGGCCCGTGCACCCATCGGCGCCCCTGGTCACGTGGTATCGCGAACCATTCCATTCCGGTGTAGTCGTAGAAGTATTCACTGTGCGGATTCAATTCCAGCATCAGGCGTCGGGGTGCGCGCTGGGCGTCCAGGAACCACCACTCCAAGTGCCGCGGGCGATCGGAGAGAATGCCGTCCGCCATCACTACACCCGCGCTTTCGAGCAGTTCTCCGCGCCGCTCGAGTTCGCCGACGATGGTCCCGCGCAGCGGTGCCAGGTCGGTCGATCGGGGAGCGGGCCGCGCCTTCGCGGTCAGGTCTTCCCACAGTGTGGCCAGCCCGGACCCGATGATTCCCAGCGATTGGTAGATCTCCTCGGCCAGTTCCGTGACGGCCGAAGCGAGCGACTCGGCGGTCACCGGAGCCGGATATTCATCGGGGTCCCTCATCGATCAACTGAGCTCCAAGCGTAGGGCGACGAGGCGGCGGATGCGTGATTCGATTTGTGATTCTGCCAGTTCTCTGGCCCGGGCATCGTCTTCTCTTTCGATCGCGTCCACCAAATCGCGATGAGCGGTGGCTTCGGCCTCCGGATCCAGTTCCAGCCGGGGTAACCAGAGTAAGGCGGACAGTTCGGCTTGCAAAGCGACTTGGGCGCGCGTCAGCCTGCTGGACTGTGCGCACACCGCCATTTCGATATGGAAGCGGCTGTCGGCCCGGCGTGCCGAAATGGGCTCGTTGCTGTCTTTCAGCCGGTCGGCCAGGGATCGCAGCCGGGCTATGTCGGCTCGTAGTCCGCGACGCGCGGCGAGCACGGCAGCCGCTCCGGTGACGGCGAAGTGTTCGTCGCCTAGATCGCGCAGCTCCTGGATGCTCATTTCCCGCAACCGTGCCAACGAGGTGCTCTCCAGGACCTCCGCCGCGCCCCGGATGAAACTGCCCCCGCCACGCCCCCGCTTGGTGTGCACGATGCCGCGCTGCCGGAGTACGGCCAGCGCCTCCCGCAAGGTCATCGTGGAGACGCCCAGCTGGTTGGCGAGATCGGTCTCGCTCGGCAACTGCTGGCCGTCGACCATCAGGCCGAGGCTGATGGCAGCGCACAGTCGCTGCACCACGGCCTCGGTTTTCGGGCCGCCACCCTCGAGCGGTGACAGCACGGCGCCGAGAGCGGACAATCCGGCGCTCTCCTGCTTGGACAACGCGACTCCTCGTGGGGACGTACGTCGATCCTAGTCAACGAACACTTGAACTATGAAGTTCGAGATTAGGGGTATTGGTCTCCGGCTCCACTCCGCCGCGCGCGTGCATGAGTGAGATCTTTGCTCCACACCCCTTGAACTATGAACTCTAATGTCTTAGGTTAAAGGCCGTCGTACTGGCCCCAGAGGCACCCGGACGCTTCAGCGTCGCGATCGAAGTGGGATTTTCTTCATGTTCGAGAGCCAGAGCAGTCATAGCGAGCGACCTCGGTGGCGTGGCCGCGAGCGAGGTGGGTCGGTGGCCGAGACGACGACCCACCGCGAACCGTGGCCGGTCGACCACGTCCGGTGCGAGCGGAGCCCGCGGCGCCCAGGTGTCGACGATGGATGACGTGCGTCATACGGAAGTCGACGGCGTGCGGGTGACGTGGCGTTTCGTCCAGCATCACCTGATCGCGATCCTCGCCGTGGACAACGCCCGCGACGCATCGCCCGTCGCGTGCTTCAGCCCCGAGAACTACCCAGACCTCGCCCGGGCACGAGAACTCCTCCCGGAATTGGCGAGGCTGTGGGATGCGGTACGCCGCGAATTCTGGGCGAAACTCATCCCGCCGCAGCAGCTGGCAACCGGACCGCACGCGTGGGCATGACTTCGAAGCCGACCGCCTCGGCCTGATACCCGCCGCGCGGCGCGGATCCCTGCGGACCGCGAAGTACGCAATGCTCGCAGGATCCGCTCGGCCGGACGGCCGGTGATTCCGGCTCGATCGCTGGATCTGTGTCGACAAACCTGCTCCTCGCAATAAATGCTTCAGTTCGCGAGCGTTCGGGCTCCGGCCCCGGAAACCGTGACCAGGTGGTAGCAGCCCGGGGTGGTGTCTCGTGGTCTTGTGTCCCGCGGCCGGACATGCCGAAGCGGGCGATCCCAGGAAACTGCACGCCCGGCTATACGGCCGGGCGTGCAGTCGGTACCCCGCGTGGACCGGATCTCAGTTCCGAGCCGCGCCGTGCTCAGTTGAGCACCAGGCAGCACGAACACCGGTTCGACGCTGTACATCTCGGCGAAGACGGGGATGAGCGCCTCGATCTCCCGCGCGATGCTGTCCAGGAACGCTGCGCGCGCCCGGAGCCGGTGTGCTGGTAGGACCCCGAAGAGTTCGTCCACGGGGCCGGCTGGTCACCGCATGACGAGGGATGTCCGACCGGCCCTGCCACGGCGGCGATGACGAGGGGGTGTCGGCCGGCCCTGCCGCGTCCGCCGAATCCCCTTGACGAACATGTGTTTGGAAATTCCGCAAGGAGGCATTACCCCAGCGGAAAAGCTCGACAAGGAGGTTCAGATGTCGGCTGGAGTATGGGCAATCATCGTCGTCATCGCCATTGTCGTCGTCGCGGCCCTTGTCGCGTTCCTGGTGTGGCCGGCGCTGCGCAGGCAGCGACTACGCCGCCGGTTCGGCCCGGAATACGACCGGACGGTCCAGGAACGTGCGGACCGCAAGACCGCCGAGCGGGAACTCGCCGAACGCGAGCGCAGGCACTCGCAGCTGCGGTTACGTGACCTGTCGGACGACGAGAAGCGGGTGTATTTCACCCGCTGGACAGAGGTGCAGGAACGATTCATCGACGACCCCGCCGGGGCGCTGACCGAAGCCGACCGCCTCGTCACCACGATCATGTCAGTGCGCGGCTACCCCACGGAGAACTACGAGCAGCAGCTGGCGGATCTTTCCGTGGAGCATGCCGAGCCACTGGGCCACTATCGCGCCGCGCACGATATCGCGACTCGACCCGCGGGCGCCGCGGTGTCCACCGAGGATCGTCGCACGGCCATCGTGCACTACCGGGAACTGTTCGAGGACCTGGTCGGCGTGTCCGACCAGGGGAAGAAGGACGTGAAACAATGAGTACCGAGTCCGAACGGCGGCCGTACAGCGTTGACGCGGAAGGGGATTCGGCGGGAGCGGGGGAAACTCGCGCCGAGGCTCGATACGACCGGTCCGGCGAGGCCGATCGTCGTCACGAACCCGGCCCGGCCGGCGAATCCACGGCGGCGCGGCCCGATACCGAGCGGGCGGCGAACCCCGATGTGATCGACGACGCCGGGCGCGCGCGGACCACCGACGTCGCGTCCGAGCCGAACCGGCCTGCTCCCGCGGCTCACGAAGCGGAGCCCGAGCCGCCCCGCGCGAACTCCTCGGCGGGACAGCCCACCACCGGCACCGAACTCGGCGCCGATGCCGAGCGCAGCGGCAGCGGGACGGCCGAACAAGCCGGGCCCCGCGATTCGGATACCGGCTCGGGCGTCACGCAGACCGCCGCGCCCGCGGCGGGCGACCGGCCCGCGCCGCTGTTCGCCGAATCCGATCTGGATCGCCTGCGCACCCAGTGGCGGGAGGCTCAGGTCACCTTCGTCGACAATCCGAGCGATGCCGTCGCCCGTGCGGACGCACTGCTCAGCGACATCATCGAGCAGATCACCGCCACCTACCAGCAGCGCAAACGCGAACTGGACGAGCGGCGCGGCGACACGTCCGACACCGAGGGGCTGCGGCAGGCGCTGCGTGGGTACCGGGCGTTCTTCGACCAGCTGCTCTCGATCGGCGGATAGTACGGAAGCCGTTGCACATGAGTGTCTTCCGACTGGTCGGCGCAACGGCCGATCACGCGACGAACTGGGTGGCCCGGCAAGTGAAAGCGCGGGTTCCCACCGCGGATCCCGCCGACCGCGACCCGAAGTTCATCGCGGACACCATGGACCTCGGCTGGCGATTGGTCCGCCTCTACTTCCGGGCGGAGGTGCGCGGACTGGAGCGGATTCCCGAGCGAGGGCCGGTGCTGCTGGTGAGCAACCATTCCGGGGGCAACGTCTCGCCGGAGGTGCTGGTGACGACCCTGGCCTTCGTCCGGCGTTTCGGCCCGCACCGGCCCTTCTTCCAGCTCGCTCACGACATGGTGATGGCCTACCCGATGATCGGCTCGTTGCTGCGCCGCTTCGGCACGGTGAACGCCGACCCGGGTAACGCCGAGCAAGCGCTGCGCGACGGCGCAGCGGTGCTGGTCTACCCCGGCGGCGACTGGGAGGTCCACCGCCCGACCTGGGAGGAGGACCGGGTCGACTTCGCCGGTCGCACCGGGTTTCTCCGCCTGGCCTGGAACGAGCGGGTTCCGATCGTGCCGGTGGTGAATATCGGTGCGCAGCAGACCCAGCTGGTCCTCACCCGTGGGGACCGGATCGCGCGCCTGTTGCGGCTGGACCGCATGCTGCGGCTGAAGGTGTTCCCGATTTCGATCGCTCTCCCGTGGGGACTCGACATCGGCGATCTCGCCGGGCATCTGCCTCTGCCCAGCAAGATCACCGTCGAATTCCTGGATCCGATCGATCTCCGGGCAGTGTCGGGACCCGAACTCGATCTTCAGGCGGCTTACCGGCACGTCACCGGGATCATGCAAGATGCGCTGACCCGGCTGGACGAGGAGCGAAACCTGCCGATCGTCGGCTGACCGAATTCGGCCACGCTATTGCGGCCACGAGCGGTAGCTTTTATGGTACCGTTCGTAACATATATTACTTCGTGTGATGGAGGTCTCCCGTGCGCGACATCGCGCATGAACAGATCGGTTGGTTCGCCGCACCGGGCACCGAGGGCGGCGGAGCCGCGCTGGACCAAGTAGCGATCATGACCGGCGCCGCCGGAGTCGTGGCCCTCGTCCTGCTGTGGGTCGGGTATCTGCACCGCACCCGCCGGATCACCTGGCTACAGCGGGTCGCAGACCGTCTCGGCCGACTGTTCAATCGCCCCGGCTGGGTCGCTCTCCCGCTCGCGCTGTTCCTCGCGACAATCCTGACCGCGCTGCTTGGCTTCATCTGGGATGTCAGTCTGCACGTGGGCAACGGCCGCGACAGCGGGCCGCTGGCCAATCCGGCGCACTACTTCATCCTGGCGGGATTGTTCTTCCTGTTCACCGCCGGAATGTCGGCGATCGTGCTGCCCTTGGACGAGAAACCCGGCGCCGCGGCGGTCCGGATCACCCGCAGCTGGTACGCACCCGTCGGTGGCATCCTCCTCGCGGGCGCTGGTCTGTACGCCTTGATCGGCTTTCCCCTGGACGATATCTGGCATCGGATCTTCGGCCAGGACGTCACGCTGTGGGGTCCGACGCATCTGATGCTCATCGGCGGCGCCGGTTTGTCGCTGGTCGGTGTGTTGCTGCTCGAGTTCGAGGGCAGACACAGCAGGCCCGACCCCGACCGCACCGACGGCCGGTTGATGTGGCTGATGCGATCGTTCGCCTTCGGTGGCCTGCTCATCGGGCTCTCGGTGTTCCAGGTGGAGTTCGACTTCGGCGTGCAGCAGTTCCGGCTCGTGCTGCAACCGATGCTCATCGCCGCCGCGGCCGCCATTTCCCTGGTCGCCGCGCGCGCGAGCCTGGGCCCGTTCAGCACGCTGGTAGTGGTCGGCTTCGCCGCGCTGGTGCGCACCGTGGTAGCCGTGCTCGTCGGCGGGCCGATCATCGACGCGCCGCGCAATGTCTTCCCGCTCTATCTGGGCTGCGCGGTCGTGGTGGAACTGCTCGCGCTGCTGCCGCTCATCCGGCGGCCGATCTGGTGGGGCGCGGTCTGCGGGCTCGGGATCGCGACCGTCGGGTTGTGGCTCGAATCCCTCTGGGTCGGTGCGATGTTCGTCAATCCGTGGCCGACCGCCATATGGCCGGAACTTCTGGCCATGGCAGTGCCCACCGGCATCGCGGGCGGTGTCGTCGGCGCGCTGCTCGCGATGACGCTGCGAGGCGAGCCGCTGCCGCGCCCGCCGGTGCGCCGCGGGTTGATGGTCGCCGCTGTCGTGATCGTGGCGGCCGCGACCGCCAACGGGCTGCTGATCGACGTACCGGAACAGGCCACCGCCACGGTCGCACTGCGCGACGCCGAATCGGACGTGGACGGAAGGATGGTGCTCGCGGACGTCCGCGTCACGCCCGCCGATCTCGTCGGGTCCGATCCCGAATGGATGGAGATCCTGGCCTGGCAGGGCGGAATCGGTTCGGGCAGCCCCGGTCGCGGTCTGGTCGTCGACCGCTTGCAGCGAGTGGACGCCGGGCACTATGTCTCGACCGAACCCGTCCCGGCATACGGGTCGTGGAAGACCATCCTGCGGATGCAGGACGGGCGCGTATTGACCGCGGTGCCGATCTTCATGGCCGCCGACCCGGGCATCGGCGTCGAGGAGGTACCCGCGCTCGCCTCGTTCACCCGGCCGTTCATCGGCGAGATCTCCGTGTTGCAGCGGGAGCGGTCCTTCGACTACCCCTCCTGGCTGTTCGCCGCGGCGTCGCTCGTGGTGCTGGCGTGCAGCCTCATCCTCATCGGGGCGCTGTCCTGGGGTGCCGCGCGCATCAACGACCGGTATCCGCGCACGAGCCGGACGGCCCTGCCGGAACCGGCGGTTTCGCGATGACCCGCGGCGCCGACAGCGTGGACGTGCTGGCCGATCATTCGATCCTGCTCGCGATCCCGGCCTTCTTGCCCGCCCTGCTCGTTGTCGCCGTCGTAGTTCTCGTCGCCGTGCGAGACCGTCGCGCCGAAGCGCGCGGTGGGGCGTCCGGTTCACCGACCGAGCACGGGGCGGAGGAGGAGTGATGGCGTTCGTGCGGCACTGGGGCGCGCTCGTTCTCGTGGGTGGTCTACTCGTGGCAGGTTGCGCCGCATCGGATCCCGCCGGCTCCGCGCCGACGACCACGGTCGCCGGGGATTCGGACAGTCTCGTCGTCGCCGTGCGGATCGCGGGCGGCTCGGTGAGCCCGGCGGGCGTCCGCTTGGAGACCACGGTGGGCCGACCGATCGAGATCGTGGTCGACAGCGATACCGACGATGAACTGCACGTCCATGCCACGCCCGAGCACACCTTCGCGATCACTCCTGGCACCGGCCTGCGGTTCCGCTTCACCGTAGACGTGCCAGGGCGGGTGGAGATCGAGCTGCATCACGCCCGGCGCACGGTGGCGACGCTGCTCGTGCGCGGATGACAGTTCTCGCCCACGGCATCGGCGGTGCCACCGACCTGCCGATCCCGTTGTCGTATGCGCTCGTCGGAGCCGCCTGGGCCTTGACCTTCTCGTTCGCGGTGCTCGTGCTCGCCTGGCGTGAACCCCGGCTGGAACCCGGATCACCGGGAGTCGCGCTGCCCTCGGTGGTGGGCGCGGTCGTGGACTCGAGGACGGTTCGGGTCGCGATTTCGGTGGTGAGCGTGGCCGTCGTCGTGGCCGTCGTCGCGATCGGCCTGTTCGGCCCTTCCGATTCGGGGCGCAATCCCGTCCCCGGCGTCGTCTACATCTTCCTGTGGGTCGGTGTCATGGTGGCCTCGCTGCTCGCCGGACCCGTCTGGAAGCTCTTGTCCCCGGTGCGTGCGATACACCGCGCCATTTGCCTGGTGTGGCGGCAGCCCACCCACGGTCTGGTGCGTTATCCCGATTCCTGGGGACAGTGGCCCGCGGTGCTGGGCCTGTTCTCCTTCGTGTGGCTGGAACTGGCTTACCCGGAACCCGGTTCGGTGGCCGCCGTGACCACTTGGTTGGTGGCATACCTCGTCGTGAACACCGTGGGACTGATCGTGTGCGGCCCCGCATGGGCCGAGCGTGCCGATCCACTGGAGGTGTACAGCAGCCTGTTGGGCAGGCTGAGTGCGGTCGGCCGTCGCGATACCGGCGCACTCGTGCTGCGATTGCCGTTGAACAACCTGGCGGGCACTCCGGTGCGGATCGGTGGGGTGGCCGTAGCCGCCACCTTGCTCGGTTCGACCGCGTTCGACAGCTTCACCATGTTCCCCTCCTGGCGCGGATTGCTGGCCGACGCCGGGGGCAACGGCTCCGAGGCCCTGCCGACCCTTCTGAACACGGTGGGGCTGCTCGGCTTCATCCTTGTCGTCGGCGGCGCGTTCCGGACCGCGGCCCGCGCTACGGGAGGCCTTCCCGCGGCCGAGCGGAATCTGCTTCCGGCTCGCCTCGCGCACAGTCTGACCCCGATCGTCGCGGGTTATCTGGTGGCCCACTACCTCACGTTCCTGGTCGAAAAGGGCCAGGCGACGGTGCTGCTGTTCGCGGACCCGCTCGGACGAGGATGGAACCTCGCCTGGCTCGCCGACCGTAACGTCGCCTACATCCTGTCCACCCACCCCGTGGCGCTGGGAACGATCAAGGTGCTGGCCGTCGTGATCGGCCACATCCTCGGCGTCGCCGCCGCGCACGACACCTGCCTGCGGCTGCTGCCGCCGGCCCATCGGGTCACCGGTCAACTGGCTCTGATGCTGGTCATGGTCGGTTTCACCTTCACCGGTCTCTACCTCCTGTTAGAACACCCATTCGGCGGCGAATTCGCCACGTAAGTGGGTTCATAGCGCGTTGCGTTATCTCATATCCTGGGTCGCTGGACCGTTGCCAACTGCTCGGTGACAGGGGATGTCGATCGGCGTTCGGCAGCAGTGGATGAGGCTCGCCGGTCAATGCGATCAGCGCCTCGGTCACGTCCAGCAGTCCGGCTTCGGTGTACGTGAACGTGGTAGGCCGACCCGCCGAGCGTTTGACGTTCCCCCGCATAGTTGGAGTCCGTGATGTTCCCCCGGTTTTCCGGAGTTGGTTTGCTTGACTCTTGGTCACGAAGTCGTCGAAGGAGACTTGTTCGTGCCAAGGCGTTATCCCGAG
>NZ_JBHVDM010000141.1:0-11437 GCF_042802775.1 Nocardia sp. NPDC057455
GGCCCGGCCACAACGTGGCCGGGCCCGACATCGCATGTCGACTATCTGCCCCGTGTCGACGGCGTCCCGTTCGAGCTTTCTTCTTGCCCGGAGTTGTCGTTGCGTTGGTTGCCGGGACGGGGCGCGCCGGTCGCCGTGGGCGACGAGCCATCTGGTGCAACCGGCTGACCCGGCAACGGACCCGAGTCCTGCTGCCGCTGCTGCTGCGGGCGTTGCTGCTGCGGGGCTGGTTGGACGCCGGGGACCGGAATTGTAATGCCGGGCAGGATTTCGACCTGGGTCGGCGCCACTACGACCGGAGGCAGCACCGGGGCATCGACAGTGGACGGCGGAGTGTAGGGCGCCGACCACTCCGGCACACCGGCCTGCCCCTTGATCGGAGCCGGCTTCGGGAAGTTTTCGTTGGGGGTGCCCTTCAGGGCACCGTCCATGGTGGCCTTCCAGATATCCGACGGCAGGCCGGACCCATAGATCATGCCGCCGCTGGCGTTGCGCAGCGGGTCGCCCTGCTCGGTGCCGACCCAGACCGCGGTCGCCAACGACGGGGTGTATCCGACCATCCACGCGTCCCGGTTCTCGCCCGTCTCTCCGAGCTGAGCGGTGCCGGTCTTCGCCGCCGAGTCTCGGCCGCCGGCCAGGCCGTGGTTGCGCGAATAGGCGGCGATAGGCCGCATGGCGGCGGTGACGTTGTCGGCCACAGCGGCAGAGACGCGCTGCTCCCCGGCCACTTCACCTCGATCCAGCAGGACCTGACCGTCGGCGGTCACGACCTTCGATACGAAATGCGGCGCGTGGTAGACCCCGGAGGCCGCCAAGGTCGCGTAGGTGGAAGCCATGTCGAGCGGTCGGGCCTGGTATTGCCCGAGCACGATGCCGTTGTTCGGCCCTGAGCCATCCGACTCGGTCAACGTCTTGCCGACTCCCGGAATGGTGTCCGGGATGCCGAGCTTGTGCGCCATGTCGGCGATCTTGCGCGGGCCGTTCTGCATGTCCAACTGCATGCGGTAGAAGCTGGTGTTCAGCGACCGCTTCAGTGCCTCGGCGATGGTGCACATGCCGCACTGCTCGCCCTCGACGTTAGTGATCTTGATGCCGTTCACGGTGATCGGCGAGCTGTCGTACAGCTGCGACAGCGGGATGCCCTGCTCCAAGTTCGCCGCCAAGCCGATGACCTTGAACGAGGAACCTGTCTGCAAGCCCGCGTTGGCGAAGTCATAACCCTGGCCGTCATTGCCGCCGTAGTAGGCACGCACGGCGCCGGTGCGAGGATCTATGGAGACCACCGCGGTGCGCAAGTTCTCCGGCTCGCCGTCCATGTTCTTGGTCGCCGCGTCGACGGCCGCCTGCTGCGCCTTCGGGTCGATCGTGGTGGTGATCTGCAGGCCCGAGGTGTTCAGCTGCTGCTCGCTGATTCCCGCCGCGGCGAGTTCCTTGAGCACCTGGGTCTTGACCAGGCCTTCGGGGCCGGAGTCCTGCTCTTTGTCCTGGGTCGAGGCGAGCGGGACCACCGGTGGGTATTGCAGACTCTGCCGCTCGCCCGTACTCAGATTTCCGGCGGAGACCATGCCGTCGAGCACGTAGCCCCAGCGGGTCTTCGCGCCCTCCGGGTTCTTCTCCGGATCCAGGCTGGAGGGCAGCTGGATGGTGGCCGCCAGCACCGCGCCCTCGGCGACGGTCAGTTCTTGCACGGGCTTGCCGAAGTACGCCTTGGACGCCGCGTCGATGCCGTACGCGCCCCGACCGAAGTAGATGGTGTTCAGGTACGCCGCGAGGATCTCGTCCTTGCTCCACTGCCGCGCCATCTTGGCCGAGATGACCAGCTCGTGCATCTTGCGGGTCAGCGAGCGTTCGTCACCGACCAGCGCGTTCTTCACGTACTGCTGGGTGATCGTCGAACCACCGCCCGCGCTCTCCTTGCCCAGGATGTTGTCCCTGGCGGCACGCGCGAAGCCGGAGATCGAGAAGCCTGGGTTGGTGTAGAAGTCCCGGTCCTCGGCGGCCATCACCGCGTTGCGGACGTGCGGCGGGATCTGCTCGATGGTGACGTCGGTCCGGTTGCCTTCCGGCGGAACCACTTTGCTGATCACCGTGTCACCGTCGGAGGCCAGGATGGTCGCCACCTGGTTGGTCTTGAGGTCACCGGGCTGCGGCACCGACACCGTGGTGTACGCGGCCAGGAAGATGCCGCTGGGCAGCAGGATGGCCAACGCGATCAGGACGTAGAGGGTGCGCCGAACGATGCGCCACGGCGACTTCTTCTTCTGCGCGGGCCGCCTGCCCGGCCCGTCGGAGCCGTCGCCGTTGCCGCCGCCACGGCGGGGCGGCGGACCCGACGGCGGTCCGCCCGCGGTCCGCCTGCGTTCGCCGGTGGTGGATCCGCTGCCCGGGACGCGACGGCCTTCACGGTCGACCGCCGGACGTGCGCCGGTGACCGGTCGCGGGCCGGTGGCGGGGCCTCGCCGGTCGCGCTCGGCCACCGCCTCGGTCAGCGTGCCAGGCCGCTGAACCTTCTGGGTCTGCTGAGGGCCGGCAGCGCCGGCATCGGGCGCGCCGCGATTCGGCTGCGGCGGACGGCCCGGTTGAGGCGGACGGCCGCCCTGCGGCGGTCGCCCCTGCGGCGGCGGGCCGGGACGGCTCGGCGCCTGCGGGCCACGTGGCTCACCGGGGAGAGGACGAGCGCCGGGCGGCGGGCCCGGACGAGCGCCGGGCGGCGGACCTGGACGAGCGCCGGGCGGCGGACCTGGACGAGCGCCGGGCGGCGGGCCCGGACGAGCGCCGGGCGGCGGACCGGGACGGGGGTTCTGGTACGGGTTGGGACTTGGGCGTGAACTCTGTGGAGGACGGCCGCCAGGTGGCTCATCGCCGTAGGGGGAAGTCTCGTAGGGCGAATTCACTGACAAGATCTCCATAACTCGTAGCGGTCCAAGTGGCTTTCAGCGGTAGTCGTCACCGCGGCGGACGCATGCCGGCTCCGCGAGTCACCCGACGGGCAGATGACCAGGCACTTCATTCGGCGGCGCTGCGCCGGTTCGCGCGTGTCCCGGTGCGGCGGCGCGGCGGCGCGGGCGCGGAACCGAGCACATAGGACTGCACCAGATGATTCCAGCTGCAGGTCCGGCATACCTCGACGACATGGACCGAGAACTCCTCGCGCGTCTCCGCGAGACGCACGAGCTCCTCGGGTGTGCGAGCCGATCCGGCGGCAGGCCCCAGGCCGTCGCCGAAGACCCAGGATACGAGGGTCAGCTGTTCCTTCCGGCAGATGGGGCATGTGACCTCACTCCCCCGACCGTGGAACTTGGCCGCGCGTAAGAGGTAGGGATTCGCATCACACACCTCGGCGACATCGACCCGGCCCGCATAGACGTCAGCCAGCAGCGACCGGCGCCGGAGGGCGTAGTCGACAACTTGCCGCTGAATTCGCACGAGAACCAGAGTAGCGGTGTTGCAATCGGGCCGCCCCGGGCTGTGCGGATTGACCGGCTCCAGCGGGGCCGGATCCGGCGCGTCGCGCCGTTATCCGCATTACGATCCATCTGTGTCCACCGCAGCATCCGGGCGCACGCGAGCGCGTGACCTCGACCGCGCCACCGCGTCCAGCCTGCTGGATGCCGCCTACGCCGAGGGCCAGCTCGGCGCCGACGAGTATTACGACCGAATCGCGCAGGCCGCGGCGGCGAAAACGCTCGGCGCGCTGGCCGCGCTCACCGCTGATCTGCAAACCCCGGCCGCGGCGCGGGGGTTCACCGCGCAGCGCTCGTCGGCCACGCGAAAAGTCTTGCGCCGCTCGGCATCCGGGGGAAGTTATCCCGATCACACCCGGGCGCGCGATGCCGATCGCGCCACTACTCGCGACGTACTCGACTCCGCCCGCGCCGACGGCCAGTTGTCCGAAGAGGAGCACGACACCCTGACCGAACTCGCGTCGGAGGCGCGCACCCTGGGTGACTTGCGGGATTTGGTATCGGACTTGCAGCGGCCCCGCGGTAGCGGCCCCGCGCCGCGGCCACCGCGTTCGCGTCGCCGCCAGTGGTATGTGGGCGCGGTGAGCGTCGCCGCGGTGCTGGCCGCCTGCGCCGGATTTCTCGCAGTCACCCGGGAAGCGGAGGAACCGCGACCGGCGGCGCGAGCACTGCCCGTGCTGGACCAAGGAGCGGTGCAGCCGCTGGTAATCCCCACACCGAGCCCGCTCACCACCGACGGGATCACCACATTCCTGCGAAACTACCAGCGGAAATTCGGCGATCTCCAGGTCGACGAGTTGGCGATGCACGACGGGTACGCCAGCCTCGTCCGGTCGGTGCCGGGCCAGCCGAATCGGAAGGTCGCCTACAACTACCGCGGTGGCTTCGCGCAGTCCCAGCAGATCGAGACGCGCAAGGCCGACACGCCGTCGGTTGATCTGGGCGCGTGGAACGCGGAGGCGATCGGCCGGGCGCTCGCCGACGCCGCCACGATCACCCGGGTGCCGGGCGGTGCGGTGTCGCATCTCGCGGTGAGCGCGAACGGCAACGGAGGCTCCGCCGAGCCCACCATCACCGTTTATGTGAACAACTCGGCCAAGGAGAACGGCTACTTCACGCTGACTCCGGCGGGCGAGGTTCGCCGCGTCCGGCCGTTCGAGGGATAGGCGATGGCGACAACCCGATACAGCGGTCTCCGCGCCCGCGACACCGACCGCGCCGACGTGTGCGGCTTGCTCGACGCAGCACTGGCCGATGGCCAGCTCACCGCGAGCGAGCACGCCGCGCGGACCGCCGAGGCGATGCGCGCCAAGTCCTTCGGCGAGCTCGACGCCTTGATCGGCGATCTGCAGATTCCGGGCGAACTCGCGAACGCCCCGGTAGTTCGCGTGGACCGGCGGCGGCCGCGGCGCTGGCTGGCGCCGGTCTCGACGATCGCGGCCGCCCTCGTCGCGGGTGCGATGGTGGGCGCGATCAGCCGTTGCGGCATCGATGTGCCCGGGTCGTCGGAAAAGGTTCCCGATATGACCACCGGTGCGGGACTGGCCTACTTCCTCGCGGAGTATCGGGCCGAGTTCGGCGACCTGATCGCCGACGATGTCACGCTGTACCCGAAGTACGCCGTCGTGGACCGGCGGACGCCCGGCAACGCAGCCCAGACCGGCGACTACAACTACAGGGGCGATTTCCGCACCTCGCGGACCTCCGAGCGTACTGCGGGGACGCCCACCTTCGACCTCGCCACCGTCGACGTGCCCGCCATCGCCCGGCTGCTGGCCGGCGCGCCGCAGACGGTGCGGTGCCCGGACGGCGAGATCAGCCACGTCAGCCTGCAGTTCGACTCGCCCGGCACGGTCGACCGCGGTCCCGTAGTGGATATCTACGTGAAGTGCGAAGGCGGCGGCTCCGGCTACGCGAAGGTCACTTTCGCGGGCGAGCCGATCGCGGTCTTCCCGCCCTCTCGCTGAATCAGCGCAACACCGGTACCTGGCCGCGGTCTGTGCACAGATGTATCGCTCCGATATAGTGGAAGGTCGCATCCATCGGTTAGGTTCGTACACAGTCAGGGGGTGAAGCCCGTGCTCGAGCTGGCAATCCTCGGGCTGCTCCTGGAAGCGCCCATGCACGGGTACGAGCTGCGCAAGCGGTTGACCGGCCTGCTCGGGGCATTTCGTGCCTTCTCCTACGGCTCCCTCTACCCGACGCTGCGCCGCATGCAGGCGGACGGGTTGATCGCCGAGGAGATACCCGCGGGCGCGACGACTCGCCGTGCGCGACGGGTCTACCAACTGACTCCGGTCGGGCGGGAGCGGTTCAGCGAGTTGCTCGCCGACACCGGACCGCAGAACTACACCGACGACGGCTTCGGCGTTCATCTGGCCTTCTTCAGCCGCACCCCCGCGGAAGCGCGGATGCGGATCCTGGAGGGCAGGCGGCGTCAGGTCGAGGAGCGCCGAGAGGGGCTCCGGGAGGCGATCAAGAAGGCCGGCGGTTCGCTGGATCGCTACACCCGGCAGCTCCATCAACTCGGACTCGAATCAAGCGAGCGCGAAGTGCGCTGGCTCAACGAGTTGATTGCGGCGGAGCAATCGACGAAGGCGGCACCACAGAAAGAGGGAAATATCGGCCATGAGTGACATCGAAAAGGCTGACAACGCCACAGAGGTTCGCGTCGCCATCGTAGGTGTGGGCAACTGCGCCTCTTCGCTGGTCCAGGGCGTGCAGTACTACCGGGACGCGGACGAGTCCTCGGTCGTTCCCGGTCTGATGCACGTGCGATTCGGGCCCTACCACGTCCGCGACGTCAAGTTCGTCGCCGCGTTCGACGTGGACGCGAAGAAGGTCGGCTTCGACCTGGCCGAGGCCATCTTCGCCAGCGAGAACAACACCATCAAGATCTCCGACGTGCCGCCGAGCGACGTCGTCGTGCAGCGCGGCCCGACCCTCGACGGCATCGGCAAGTACTACGCGGAGACCATCGAGCTGTCCGAGGCCGAGCCGGTCGACGTGGTGCGGGTGCTGAAGGACAACAACGTCGACGTGCTGGTGTCCTACCTGCCGGTGGGTTCGGAGGAAGCCGACAAGTTCTACGCGCAGTGCGCGATCGACGCGGGTGTCGCGTTCGTCAACGCGCTGCCGGTCTTCATCGCCTCCGACCCGGTCTGGGCGGAGAAGTTCACCGAGGCCGGTGTCCCGATCGTCGGTGACGACATCAAGAGCCAGGTCGGCGCGACCATCACCCACCGCGTGATGGCCAAGTTGTTCGAGGATCGCGGCGTGCAGCTCGACCGCACCATGCAGCTCAACGTCGGCGGCAACATGGACTTCAAGAACATGCTCGAGCGCGAGCGCTTGGAGTCGAAGAAGATCTCCAAGACCCAGGCCGTCACCAGCAACCTCAAGAAGGAACTGGGCGCCAACGACGTGCACATCGGCCCGTCCGATCACGTGGGCTGGCTCGACGACCGCAAGTGGGCCTACGTCCGCCTGGAGGGCCGTGCCTTCGGTGACGTGCCGCTGAACCTGGAGTACAAGCTCGAGGTGTGGGACTCGCCGAACTCCGCGGGCATCATCATCGACGCGGTACGCGCGGCGAAGATCGCCAAGGACCGCGGGATCGGCGGACCGGTCATCCCGGCCTCGGCCTACCTGATGAAGTCCCCGCCGCAGCAGCTCGCCGACGACATCGCGCGCACTCAGCTGGAAGCCTTCATCATCGGCGCGGAGTAGGCACCGCACCGGCATGAGGTCGGCCGGAGGCGTTATGCCCTCGGCCGACCTGCCGCCGAACTACAGGCCGCGATAGACGTCTTTCCGCCGGCCGACCTCGACCACGAGGATGACCAGCACGCCGTTGTCCACCCGGTAGGCGACCCGGTATCTGCCGACCCGGAGGCGGAACAGGTCGTGGTGGCCGGACAACTTCTTCACGTCGAGCCCCGGGGCACACTTGCTCGCCGGATTCGGCTTCGCGGACGTGGACGGGAAGGTTGTTCAGTCCAGCGAAACGTAGACCTCCACCGACGCCGGGCCGGTGTAGCGCTCGACCTCGGCGGTGTGGGAGCGGGTGATGGTTCCCGCGTTCTCGGCCTTCGCCACCTGCGCCCAGGCGGTGCGGAGCAAGTCGTAGGGTTTGTCGGCGACGACGAATTTGGCATAGCGGCCCTGCGGGATGATGGTGAGCACATCACCGGGGTCCAACTCGCCCATTCCGCCGATCTCGTAGCCGAGCACCGCGACGGCGTGATCGTTCTGGCCGATGTAGGCGGCCACCCGCTGTACGTTCTTCTCCCGCGCCAGATATCTGTCCCACGTGAAATTCACCAGGTCGAGGTCACGCGCGGTCACCTCGCGGCCGGCCAGCGGCACGGTCAGGCCTGCGACCATGCTCTGCGGCAGAGTGACGATCTCGAAGTCCACTGTCTGTTCCTACCCGTTGCCCTGATCGTCTGCCAATGCCACGAAGACTTCCACCGTTCGTGCGTCCGGATAGTGTTCCCAGTCGCCGGTATAGGCGCGCACGAGCCGCCCCGCGGCCTCCGCGTCCCACACCGCTCGCCAGATACTGACAATGGTGTCGCCGAGATTGTCCCCGCTGGCGATGAACCGGGCGAAGCGCCCGGCGGGTACCCGGGCGAGCACGTCGCCGGGCTGCAGGTCGGCCAAGCTGTGGCAGCGGTAGCCGACGATATGGGTCAGGTACGAATTGATCTCCGGCGCGTGGTCGACGTACGCCGTGGTCGGCGGTCCGGGCAGCTTGCGGGCCAGGTTGCGCTTCCACGCCTCTTCGACTTTCGCGCGGCGCGGCCCCTCGACCGCGAGCGCGGGGCTGCGAAGCACTGTTCCCGCCACCAGCGTCTCGGGTTGGTCAACGACATTGAAATCCACCGGCGTAGCCCCTATGTCTCGTCTGTCTTCAATTGGCGTCGCTCCCGGTGCCCTCCATGGTGCGCAGGTTACCGCCTCCGGGCCCGCCGCTCGCGCCGCGCTGTCGTCGCTCGAGCGCATATCCTTCCGCATCGTTTCCGCGGTTTCGGCGTCGGCCCGTTCCGACGCACTCGCTGTTCGCTCTCACTCTGGCAAACGATGCTGCCATGTCATGCGTTCCGCCGGGCCACGGAAGGTCACAGCATCATCGCTATCCAGGAACCGGAATGCTCAGGCCCGGGAAAATCTCCACCTCCCGGGGCGGTTGCGGGCTGGACGGGACGATCACGACGGGTTCGCGCCGCGGTGACGGCTGCGGTGGATTGAGGATGTCATAGGGCCCGCCCGAGGGCGGCTTGCTCTGATTCGGCCGGTCCGGGGCCTGCGTCCCCGGAAACTGTTCGATGGGTGTGCCGTCGAGCGCGTCGTCCATGACCTGTTTCCAGATGTCGGCGGGCAGGCCGGAACCGTAGATGTCGGCGCCGCGCGCGGTGCGGATCGGTTGTGACTGCGAGGTTCCGATCCATACCGCCGTGGACAGCGACGGGGTGAACCCGATCATCCACGCGTCTTTGTTCAGATCGCTAGCACCGAGTTGCGTGGTACCGGTTTTGGCGGCCGAGGGCCGATTGTTCTTCAGCGCGTGCCCATTGGAGTAGGCCGCGATCGGGAGCATCGCCTCGGTGGTGTTCTCCGCGATCTTCTTGGGGATGCGCTGCTCACCCTCGGGCAGTTGTTCGCCGACCTGCTGGTCCGGGCCGCGATCCAGCAGCACCCGCCCGTCGGCGGTCACCACGCGCTGCACGAAATAGGGCCGGTGATAGACGCCCGACGCGCCGATCGTGGCGTAGGCCGAGGCCATGTCGATGGGCCGGACCGAATACTGCCCAAGGACGATCCCGTTCAGCGGTCGCCCGCCCTCTTCGGTGAGGGTCTTGCCCGGCACGCCCGGCAGGTCCTCCGGGATGCCCGCCGCGTGCGCCGCGTCCGCGATGGCCTGCGGGCCGTCGAACATCGTCATGGTCAATCGGTAGAAGCTGGTGTTCAGCGATCGCTTCAGCGCCTCCGCCATGGTGCACTTGCCGCAGGACTCGCCGTCCACATTGGTGATCCGGGTACCGCGGTCGGTCACGGGGGAGCTGTCCAGCACGCGGGACAGCGGGATGCTCTGCTGCTGTGCGGCGATCGCCGCGAAGACCTTGAACGCCGATCCGGTCTGCAACGGCGCCTGGGCGAAATCGAAGCCGATACCGTCGTAGCCGCCGAAGTACCCGCGCACCGCGCCGGAGCGTGGGTCGATCGACACCACCGCGGCGCGCAGTTCCGGTGGCTGTGCGCCCAGCCGGTCGCCCACCGCGCCCAGCACCGCCTGCTGCACCCTGGGGTCGATGGTGGTGGTGATCTGCAACGCGCCCTTGTCCAGGTCGCGCTCACTGACGCCGGAGTCGCGCAGTTCGCGCACCACCTGGTTGCGGATCAGGCCCTCGGGGCCGCGCGCCACGTTGTCGTCCGGGATCTGGGTGAGCGGGATGATCGGCGGAAAGGTGGTCGCGTCGCGATCGCCCGGGGCCAGCGCGCCCATCTCGACCATTCCGTCGAGCACGTAGCGCCAGCGCGCTTTCAGGTCCGCGAGGTGGGTTTCCGGGTCCAGGATCGAGGGTGTCCGGATCAGCGCCGCGAGTACCGCGCCTTCGGCGAGGGTCAGCTGGTTCACCTGTTTGTCGAAGTAGACCTTCGCCGCCGCGGCGATGCCGTATGACCCACGGCCGTAATAGATGGTGTTCAGGTACGCGGCGAGGATGTCGTCTTTACTCCACTGCCGCGCCATTTTCGCCGCGATGATCAGCTCGCGCATCTTGCGAGTGACGGTGCGCTCGGAGCCGAGGAACGCGTTCTTGACGTACTGCTGGGTGATCGTGGAGCCGCCGCCCGCGTTGTCCTTGCCGAGCAGGTTGTCCCGCGCGGCACGCAGGAAGCCGGAAGTCGAATAGCCGGGGTTGGTGTAGAAATTGCGATCCTCCGCCGACAGCACCGCGTCGCGTACCGGCCGCGGCACCTCGGACAACGGGACGGGCATCCGGTTTCCGTCCGGTGGAACGATTTTCGCGAGCACGGTGCTGCCGTCGGCGGCGAAGATGGTCGCGATCTGATTGGTCTGCACCGCATTCGGATCCGGTATCTCGGCGCTCCAGTACGCCAGGACGGACAGCAGCGCGGGCACCACGCCGAAGAGGATGAACAAGGCGAGCAGCAGACGACGGATACGCTCGGCTCTGCTGCGCGGCGGCCGATTGGGCTCGGCCGCCGGACGTGGGATGGGCGGCTGTGTTTTCCGGCGGGCCGCCGCGCGTTCGCGGCGGGTCCGTGCGTCCCGTTTCGCCGCATCCGGCCGCTGCGTCCAGCCCGCGATCGAGGCATACGGTGCGGTCGGGGGAGCCCCCTTGGCGCCGCGTCTACGTCCGCGCGGTTTGCGGAACGAGCTCACGATCATCTCCTCCCGGAGCGCCGGACGAACTCACCTGACGAACGAACGGAAAAGAGCATCGAAAGGCAGAGCTTACCGCGTTCTTTCACAAGCGGCTTTCCACTTTCCGGGCGTCGACCCGCGCCGATGTCGACCGCTTTGTCCGTGCACAGAGCTCGGGTTGCCGCATTCCGGAAACGTGGCCCAGGATCGACGCGATCGAACCAGGCCGGACTGGATTCGAGAGCAGCGGATACCCGCCTCGACCTACACCACTGCGTGCGCTGTGCGTGTGCCGTAGGCGATCTCCGGCGGCGGTGGCCACGCCGCCACATGGTGCGACCGCCGGTTCGACTGACCGGGTTCGACTCGCGCCCGAATAGCTGCCATTTCTATGAGGTAGTCGGTGACACGGTCGCGCGGCTGTCGTCTCGAGCGGCGTACATGCGGCCGGTTGACTGCCGCGTGACGCGCCCGGCGCACCTCAACTCCCGGTTTCGAGCGAAGCGAGACCGAGCATGTTCCGTTCGCGGCCCGGCTCGCGTCCGAGTGGCCGCCGCGTCCGCGACGAAGTCGCCAGCGG
>NZ_JBHVDM010000142.1:0-1668 GCF_042802775.1 Nocardia sp. NPDC057455
TGCGCGCGCGTGCTTGCCGGTAGCGCTGTAGGTCGGCGGCGGTGGGTTGTGCATGGATGATCCACGCGCCGGTAGGGCGTGCGGCGAGTGTGGCCGTGACTGCGGCTTTCCAGGCGGCGAGTGTGGCGCGTAGGTGTGCTGGCGAGTGCCCGTGTTCGACGGGTGAGCCGAGGGCGCGGGCGAGGCGGTCGAAGTCGATGACAATGTCGCTCGGGCTCGCGTTGGCTTGCACGTGCGTTGTCTTGCCTGCGCACGGCGGTCCGATAACAACGGTGATCATGCAAAGGGCCCTAGTCCGTTGATGCCGCGGCGTAGCAGCTCGCGGCCGATGGTGCCGAGCGGGTCGGCGATGCCGTCGGCCCATTGGCCTTGTGGGCGCCATCCGTCCGGCATGATCTCGCGCAGGCGGTCGACGACGCGGCCCGGATCCTTGTGCGTTTTGAACGCTTGCACTTCGGGGCGTAGCCGGTCGGCGAGGTCGCGGCCCTGCTCGGCGGTGGCGTCCTCGTGTGCGGCGCACACGTAGAACAGCATTGCGAGCACGTCGCCGAGTGCCTCGTTTCGCGGGGTGTGCGGAATGTTGGGTGCGTTCATCGCGGTTCGGGCATGGCGCCGGGTAGTTGTCGGGCGCGGCTTGCGCGGTTGGGTCGCCAGTTGTCGAGGTCGCCTTCGTCGATGCGGGATCCGATGGCGGCCGCGAGTTGGTCGAACGCTTGCCGGGCGGTGAGGCCGGCGGCGTAGGCGGTGTCGATGAGGTTCTGTACCGGGGCCGCGTCAACCTTGCCGCTCAGTTGGGCTTGAAAGAACCCGAGTGCGGTGTCGTCGTCGGTCCACAGGACACCGACGCTGGGCCGCATGATGGCTGTCCATCGCCCGGTCCCGGCGCGGTTAGTGCTGTAGCTCATCCGATCGCCTTCGAACGGAGGTCGGCGAGTACCTCGTCGATCGTGGGTAGCTCACCGCTTTCGATCGGGTGGTCGCCGTCGTCGATGACGAGTGCACCGGACCACCCGTCATCGGCACGGGTGAGCGACAGCCCACCACCCGCGCGGATGACGCCGAGCAGCCGCAGCACGTTCACGCCTGCGGTGATCGACCGGACTTCCGGGCCGAAGACCATCGGTTCGCCCTCCCTTCGGGTTTGGTGGGTGCGGGGGCGGGAATCGAACCCGCGACCTCTGGGTTATGGGCCCAGCGAGCTACCGCCTGCTCTACCCCGCGTCGAGCCTGGTTCGGGCATCAAAAAACCGCTACGCGCCCGATTTTGGGGTCGGGTCGTCAGTAGCGGTTTCTTGTCCAAAGGGTACAGCAACCGGTCGGTTGGTTACGAGATACCCACTGGTCAGGCGGGTGTTTCGGGTGTCGACAGCGACATCATGCCGACGAGCAGGTCGCCGGCGCTGTCGGCGGCCGCGCGGCGCTGCTCGTCGTTGAGCGCGGCGCACGCGGCGTACAGTGCGTCGCTGTGTCCGTCGCATCCGGCCCGGGCGAGTGAGCGGAATTCTTCGCTCGCGAGACCCGGTACGCCTCGTTCGGTGAGGTTGCGCGGCAATCCGCCGAGTTGCTCGGCGACCGCGATGCACGCGAGTTCGACCAGGCGCGCCGTGCTCGGCGAGTGGCGGGTGATGCGGTTGCGTGTCTCGTCTTGGCACGGGCCGCACCCGTCTA
>NZ_JBHVDM010000142.1:1761-11421 GCF_042802775.1 Nocardia sp. NPDC057455
CGAACAGGGCGATATCGGCGCCGCGGCCGGACTCGTCGCCGATGTCGGCGGTGAGGTAGTCGTGTTCGTGTGGGTTCGGGCTCATGCTCGTTCTCTCCTGTTCGGGTTCGGGGCGGGGTCGCGGATGGTTAGGCCGGGGGTGTGCTGTCGCGGGCCCAGAACGCTCGCGTCGCGGCGACGTACAGCGGCGGTGCGAGTGCGGCGCATTGCCGCAGCATCTCGGGAAACCGGCCGTGCATGTTGCCCTTGTGCACGGTGTCGGGACCGTTCCAGCCGCGGCGTTTCGACGCCGTCCAGGTGCGGCCGGTGATGTCGGCGGCGATGACGTGAACGTCTTCGATGCGGTGCGGCAGCGTGTGGGCTTCCCGGCGCGCGAATGCTTCGCTTTCTTCCGGAATCAGGTTGCCGTTCGGGCCGAGGTCGAGCCCGTAGCTTTCCCACTGCAACATGCACGCGACCACGGGGTCGGCGGCCGGTTCTTCCCGCTTCCGCTCGGTCAGATGTCCGCTCATTACGTCGGCGAGTACCAGCGGATACACCTCGGGATGAATGGCCGGGTCGAGCACCGCGACCAACGTCGCGTAGGCGCGTGCGCCGTCCCACGCAAGCGCGGTGAAGTAATGTTGACTGTCCCATTTGTCGTGTGCTGCAAGGGTTTCGGTGGTCACTCGGCGCATTTCGGCGTCGGCCGGGGCGTGCGTGGCGATCCATGCGACGTGTGAGCTGGGTGCGCTCATGCTCGTTCTTTCTGTGCGGCGGGGTCGATGGGTTCACGGTTGGCGAGGGCGAGTACGTCGCCGAGGCGGTACACCGCGGGGTCGGTGTCGTCGATCTTGTGGTCGGTGATTCGGGTGTCGTGTTGGTAGCCGCGGGGGGCGATCTTGTGTTTGTGGGCCCAGTCGTAGAGCGTCGAGCGCGGTACGGGTCGGCCGATACTGGCGAGGATGCTTACGAGTTCGGCGACGGTCCATAGCCCGTCTTCGGCGTGTGTGCGGGCCGCCGCTTCGATGAGGGCGACGTCGTGTTGCTGTTTGCAGCGCGCGCACTTGACCCACGCTTTGCCGGGCTCGACGCGCAGCTCGTAGCCGCAGACGCGGGGGCGTCCTTCGTCGTCGACGCCGTCGAGCGCGGTCGGGCAGGGTCCGAGGTAGCGGCGGTCGGGTGGGCGGTCGACGACGCGGCGTAGCCCGTCGACAGCGGCGCCGATGTCGGCGGCGATGTCGCCGGCGCGCGGGTGCGTGCGTAGCTCGTGCGGGTGGCAGGCGAGCCAGATCGCGCACAGTTCGGCGCCGGTGGCCGGGGTGTCGGCGAGGGCGTCGGGGTGTCGGCGTACGTGTCGGACGTGGTGGGCGGTGACGAGGGCGGTTGTTTCCTCGCGGCCGCCTCGCCGCGGGTCGTGGCGGGCGTTGAGCGCGAGTTGTATCAGTCCGGGTGAGGTGACCGGTAGCGGGACGGCGAGGGTTCGGGCGAGCCTCCGCGCCCATGTGGTCACGGAAGTTTCCAAACGGGTGAGGGCGCGTTCGCCTTGCATGGTCCACACGCGGCCGCGGCCGCGGCGGTCGGCGAGCTGGACCGGTAGCCGGGTGTCGGCACTGCGGCCGCCGGTGCGTACGGGGGTGAGCCGTGCTTGCCCGGCCCGGAGCACGGCGAGGTCGGCGACGAGGCCCGGTATGGCTCGCAGTGCGTCGATGAGTTCCTCGCCGCATGTAGGGCACAGCGCCCGGTCGTCGCCGACCGGGCGTTCGCAGCGTTGGCACGGCGGGTGTTGTTTCATGCGCCGGCCTTGTCGCCTACCTCTACACCCTCGCATCGGCACGCCGTGCCCACCCGCGGAAGCGGCGCCCGTAAGGATCGCCGTCGGCGGGTGGCGGCGGCCGTGTCGGCGAGGCGTTCGACGACGAGTGCGGGGTCCGACAGCATCGCGGCGGCGAGGGCGACGCCGAGTGCGCCGTATTCGAGTCCGAGTTCGCCGAGGGCGGCGATCAGTCGCGGGTCGGCGTCGCGGACCGCCGGTGTATCCGTCATCAGGTCGCCCCTTGGTTGTCGTCTGCGTCGGTGTGTGCGTCGCCGCGGTGGCGTTCGGCGACGAGTTCGTCGAGGATCCGGCGGGCGAGCGACGCGAGCGCGGCGAGGTGTACGGGGCCGGGCCCGCGGTGCGTCACGGCGTCGATCTGCTCGCGCCATCGCTCGATATCGGCAGCGGCGGGCCGTCGGGTTTCGACGGTGCCGAGGACGCGGCGGGCGCCAGCGACGGCCTCGGCGAGTGCGCCGCTGTCGACGAATTCCGCCGACTCGTCGGCGAGGACGGTGACACGTGCGCCGTCGATTTCGTAGCCGCGGCACCGTGCGGTCGGTGCCTCGGCGAGCACTGTGCAGTCGTCGGCGGCGTAGGCCTGCGCGACGGCGTCGAAGTAGTGCGCTTCGAGTTCCTCGCGGGCGGTGGCGAGGCCTGCGCGCACGGCGGCCGCGGCGCCGCGGGCGAGCGGTGGCGCGAGCGCGGCGGCGAACCGTATCGCGGCGGTGCGGTCAGACATTCCCGGCCTCGATTGCGGGCATGGTCCACTCGCCGACCTCGCCGACCTCGCCGTCAGGCGAGTTACTACGTGCGACGAGCCGCGCGTCTGGAATCCGTTTCTCGCCGTGCTGTGCGGCGCGCAGCGCGGCGACGACGGCGCCGCCGGTCGCGCGGTCGTCGACTTCGTGCGTGATTTCCTCGCCGCTACTGCTGCTCCAGCGCACGGCGTACGCCACGACGAGGGGTTCGCGCCGGTCGATGGTGAGGTGTGTGCGTGGGTTCCATTCTGGGTGAATGACGTCCCACCAGTCGCGGGCCCATCGCGCATCACCCATCGCGGTATGCCGCTGCACGGGCCCGGGTGGTTCGACACCGCAGGCACGCGAGGTTTGCTCGGATCGCCGCGACAGCTCGAGGACGGTCGTCCAGTCCTCGGCGAACTCGGGTACCGGTGTCGTGATGTCGCTCGGTAGCTGCCCGGCGAGCCCGGCGCGCAGCAGACCGCGCAGATACCCGGCGGCGTGGTTCTCGACGTCGTTCAACCGGTAATGCCACGGTTCGAGGCCGGGGTGTCCGGCGCGCGCGAGGATGCCGTCGAGGGTGAACGTGTCGAACGATGGCACGACGCCGACGACGTGCGCGTCGGCGGTCCACAACGCGATCACGGGCGCGACGAGGTGCTCGGGCATCGCGAACAACGTTCCGGCGGTGTGGTCGCGCAGACGCCACCCCTCGTCGTGTATCTCGAAGTTCAGCACGCCGTCGGTGATGCGCACATGGGCGGGCGTGGTCGGCGCGTGGTCGACGTGCCGCTCGTAGAAGCGGCTGATTCGAAGTGCCTCGGGTTCGGCGGCCGAAAGGTCGACGTCGGTGATCTGTATCAGGATCTCGCGGTCCGGTTGCCCCGGGTCGCGCCGAATCATGGCGATTTCCCACGCCCGCCGATCCCTTTTCAGCGACGTCGTTTCCGTGTCGATAAATACGATACTTTTGCTCACTGCGCGAAACTCTCCTGTCGATTCCTTTTCACTTTTTCGCGATTCGAGAATTCGACCCATTTCTCTTCGGGCCAGGGTTTATGTGTGCATGTGACGTTCAGGTCTTCGTCGGCGAGTTGCGGCGGCGGTATACGCCAACCGCCGTCGTTGTCACAGAGTTCGCACGCTTCCCGCTCGGCGCGTTTCTCGGCCGCGTACGCCGCGGCGGCGGCCGGATAGCGGTTGTCCCAGTCCTTCGCAGCGCGGCGGAGACGCGTGCACTCACCGCAACCCGAGGCAGAGACAAACTCGATGTGCGCCGGGCAGCGTTGCGGCGGCCGCGGCGGGATGTCGGGCGCCTCGCGCGCGGGCCCGGGCGCGCGCGCTACCGCTGGTCCGTCAGGAACGTAACCGAGTTCATTGGTTGATGGTTGATGGCTCTTGGTAGGAACCGATGCCTCGGACATTCCGGTTGTCGTCGGTGATGTCGACGGGGTCGTGATCGGTGATCCGATACCCGATTCGATGCCTGATTCGATCGGTGATCCGGTCCGTGATCGCGTCGCCGATCCGGTACCCGTTCCCTTCGCCGATCCGGCACCCGACCGGGTCGGCGATCCGGTACCCGTCGCGGTCGCTGATCGACTACCCGTCGCGTTCGCCGATCTCGTGCCCGTGCGGTTCGATGATGCGGTATCCGACCGGTTCGCCGATGTCGAATCGGTCCGGTTCGGCGATACCATGCCGACCGTGATCGGCGACCCGATCCGGTATTCCTCGGGCATCGCATCGGCGTACGCGGGCCGGTAGTCGACCGAGTCCAGCGCTGCCCGGGCGACGAGGTCGTCGAGGCGGTCGGCGCTGATAGGGCTCGTCCAGGCGGCGTAATCGCCCTGCAATTCACGGCATACGCGTAGTTCGCTCACCATGCCGGCGCGCAGCTCGCGGCTCGCGATGCCGCCGTATGCCTTGATCATGGCTACGGTGTTCTTCGGGTTTTTCAGCAGCTCGTCGGATCGGATGTGATCGCGTACGAGCGCCTCTTCGGTGCCCAGGTCGAACAGCACCCACCCGGTTTCTTCCAGCTCGTGAGCGGCGATTTCGATCTCCTCTACCGTCCACGTACGCGATTTCGGGGTCAGCCTCGCCGGGCGCCAGTCGACGAGCCCGCAATGCGAAATGTCCGGGTGGTGACTGAGCACGCCGTATAAATGCTGTGCTCGTGGGGAAAGGTCGAGATACCGGTCGTTGTCCCAAATTGCGCATGGTTGGCGTGAATATGTCCGGCCGCGTCCCATTCTGACCCTCTCCGTTGAGAGCCGATCGACGTCGATCGGCTCGGTTGGCTTGTGGCTATCCCCCGTTCGGCCCGCTCGGCAGTTCGAACAACGGCAGTTCTTCGGCGGCCGCGGCCGCGGCCCGTGCTTCCGTGCGTTCGTGTCTGGCGCATGTGGGTCCGATTCCGGCGCGGAACGACGGGCCGCTGATGAGTAGCTGTTTGCATCTGCGGCACTCGACGGCCGGGACCAGGCGGGCGCCGTCCGGTGCGTTGTCGAGCACCTCGTCGGCGGCGCTCACCGCGGTGTTCCTGGTCTGTCGCGCGCGGCGTAGTACCCGCGGTTGTCGGCCGCCCACCCGGCGCACACCAGCGCCGGTCGTCCATCTGCCTGCCATACGCGGCCGGACCAGATGATCGGGGCGTAATCGTCGTCCTCGTCCGCCATGCGCACCGCGCCCGAGGGGTGAACCCACGCGACGGTTTTCGGTAACCCGTCGTGGCAGTAGAAGACGTGTTCGGGCACGAACCGCGGCCGGTCGCCGTCGTTGGCCTGCCGTTCGGGCGAGTCCGGTCGATACGCGCAGTCGCCGCACCGGCGGCCGCGGACCGGACTCGGGCCGGCCTGCACTTGCGTTGTGGGGTGCGGTGCGACGACGCGTCGCCAACACGTGCAGTCGGTCGGGTCAAGCACCGAGGCGAGGCAGCACGGCACGTCGCCCGGCGGCGCGAACAGAGAGGTGTGTCTCATCGTCGGCGACTCCTTTCAGAAAAGCGCGGTGTAGTCGTCGAGTACGCCGACGTAGCGAACTTCGGTGCCTCGTCCGGTTTCCATATCCATAACCATTGGTTCGAAAGGGTTGCCCGCGAGCAGCTTTCGCGCGCGGCGCGCGAAGTCGGGCGGGAAGCCCTGCGCGCATCTCGCCGCGTAGACGCGAGGTAGTGAGTCAGGCATCGTCTAGGACCTCCAGTAGGGCGGGTTGCTCAGCGTCGCGGCCGCCGCGGCACTGGGCGCACAGCAAGTCGCGAGGCACATCGACGTCGGGCCGGAATGGCGCATGACAACGCCTGCAATCCATGAGGACGACCGGCCCGTATTTCCCGACGCGTCGCCGGTGCGGGATCGGGGGCCGGTCGTTCGGTGCGCGCCGCACGGTCAGCGGCGCATCGGTAGCGGGCTCGTCGGCCGCGTGCAGCTCGACGAGCCCGTCGTCGGCATCGCGGCCGACCGTCATCTCGTTCGCGTTCCCGGGCGCCGCCCGGTCGCGTACGCCGCGACACAGCGTTTGATGACGCCGACTTTCTTCGGGTCGTCGAGCGCAAGGTCGGCGACCTCGCGCACCGCCCATCGCTCAGGAATGGGCAACGTCTCGAAGCACAGCGAGCAGCACCAGCGCGGCCGGTAGACGACCCGACTCGCGCACAGCTCGCACGTCGCCGGCGCGAACGGTCGATAGGTACCGGCGGTCGTCACCTAGATCACCTCCAATTCGGCGCGCATGTCCATCGGGGCGGTCGCTACCGGATCCGCCGAGTCGTCGACGAGCAGCTCGGCGGCGAGAATCTCCGCGCGCGCTCGCGCCTGTAGGGCGGCCGGATCCGGATACGGCGAATCGGGATCCGGGACGGGCCGCGCATGGCGGCCCGTCGGTTCGTCGGCGCCGACCGCTCGCCGCCAGTCCTCGACGGCGAGCGCGAGTTGTTCGAGCAGCCACTCGCACGTAGGTAGATCGGGCAGGATGACGCGAAGATGGTCGCCGACCGCAATCTCGGCCTTCCCGGGCAACGCGGGCGTACCCCGGTAGCGGCGCACACGCAGCGCGCCGCCGCTCGGTTGGGCAACGACCATGTGCGCGGCCGGGCCCGGGGTCGATGTCCACTTCGCGTCGGTCTCGCTCACCCGGGCACCTCGACAAAATCGCCCGTCGTCCACACGAACGCGCTGTCGACGTACTCGCAGTCGACGACATGGTCGGCGCCGTGCGGGCGTACGTGCTCGCCCTCGCGGGTGAACACGTACATCGTTTGGCGCGAGTGGTAGAAGGTGACCCCGTCGGGTACCTCGGCGGCGCTGCTCCAATGGCGGCGCCCGGCGTCGTCGGGTACCTCGGCGGCGACCTTCCGTGCGTGCACTTCGAGGTACAGCATTTCGGCGACGACCTCGTCGCCGCGCAACCGCGCACTTTCGGCCATCTTCGCGAGTTCGGCGGTCGTGATCACTCCTCACCTACCAGGGTCCGCAGTTGCGCGATGAGTTCGGCGTGGTCGATGAGCCCGCTTTCGGCGAGTTCGAGCGACTTACGCACGCTGTCGATGGACACCGGGCGGGCCGGGGCGTCGAGCACGTGCCGCGGGTACCGGTCGGGGTCGGCGAGGTACAGAAACACGCGACCGACGTTCACGACGCCGAGGGTGTCGTGCTCGCACGGGTAGTTGGCGAACCCTTCGGCGAGCACGCGCACACTCTCCAACCGCGCGGAGATGCACGCGACCGCAGGGTCGACGACCTCGCGCAACGCGAAGTCGAGTTCGTGAATCGGATCCTCGCGTGTGGCGAGCGTCGGCGCCTGGTCCAGCGCACGACGCAGACGCGCGCCGATCGCCCGGCGCTCGCGCGCCGCGTACTGGTCGGGCATGTAGCCGCCAGCACCGACAGACGGTGTCGCCTCCAATTCCCGGGCGATGACGTCTATTTCGGCGCGGAACGAGTCGAGTTCGGCGAGGTCGAATTGCCCGGCCAGCCAGCGCCGCAGCGTGTCGACGACGGGCGCGGCCGCGACGACGGTTTCGACGCGGCCGCCAAGGCGCGAGGTCAGAAACCCGGCCTCGGCGTCGCCGCCGTCGGTCCAGTCAGCCGCGACCACGAGCCCGGCCCGGAAAAACACCGTCGCACCCCGCTTGAACCTCGCCGACCACCCGGCGGCGAGCGCCGCTTCGGTCAACTCATCACGGGCACTCATCGCGCCTCGATCAGTCCGCGGCAGGCGAGACGGTCGACCACGGTCACACAGCGGCGCGAACCCGAACCGTCGCGCCGGATCTCGCGGCACAGTCCGCCCGCGAGCCGCTCGAAGATACGGATTGTCCCGACCGGGCGGAACCGCACGCCGATCGGGACCGCCGCGGCGCTCGTCCAGCGTTGCGGCGGTGCGTCATTGCCCGGCGCTGTCCATCCGAGGTCTTCGAGTGCACGTTCGAGGGCGGCCGCTCGATCGATGTAGCGGTCGTGCACCGCACGGGGAACCGCTTGCCACGGCGGTGAGCTGTCCTCGGGGTCGCACTCCATCGTTGCCCACAGCGCACGCGCCAAAAGAATGCCGTCCTTTGCGTTTCGGGTACCGGGGTAAGTCGTTGTCGTCACGTCGAGTACGCTTTCTGTTGCTTCGTTTCGAAATGCTGTTCGACATCCGGGTCAGCCGGCCGCCGTCGTAGGACACGGCGGCCGGCGGTGTGTTTTGGGGACCTCGACGGCGAGGGATGTCGACACCTCGCCGCCGAGGGGTTCTTTCACTGCGGGCCGTAGCAGTACAGGGCGAGCGTCTGCACACCGCCCAGCGGCAGCGGAGCGGGCCGCAACAGCAAGTTGCGAATCCAGGCCTCGAACGCGTCCACCTATTCACCCCCTTTCGGCCAGTCGATGACGGCGTCGGGTGGCATGTAGTCGGCGCGCAACGTGTCGCGCCCCGGGTTGTACGGCGTCGCGGCACACCAATGGTGTTTGCCGTCACGGAATCCGGCGTAGACGAGTTCGAGCCTCGTCGTGAACCCGCCGCGGTCGATACGCACATTGCGCGGCGGCTGGATCGGTGGCACGGCGGCGGTACTCACCGCGCACCCCCGGGCGGGGTACCGGAGAGACAGCGGATAGCAGGGGGGTTCGCCGCCTCTCCGGTACCGCTCATCCCAACCGCCCGGCGGGGTCGTGCCGAGGGTCGGGGACCGGTCGCCAGCGCGCACCGCAGTCGCGCGGGTGACCGGAGATTCGCAAGGGTCATTGCGACCCCCGATTTCGTGGCGTCGTCAGCCAGTAGGCGGCGACGAGCGCGCCGCCGAGCACCCACGCAACGACCGCGAGCCATCCCGCGGCGACGAACACGTCGGCGGGTATGACGGCGTCGACGTACAGCAGCCAGTCGGCGACGAGCAGCGCGGCCGCGGCCGCCTCCGCCTTTTTGCCGATCATGTACAGCCAACGGGGCGACAGCCTCGCTGAGCTGCGCGTTTCTTTTTCAGACGTAGACGTCTGCGGCCGCGGCGTCACGGGTGAGCCTTGGTGGTCTGGGAGAACCGGCGCGAGCGCGTGTCGAGCGCCGATTGCTGTCCGCCCGCGCGAATCCGGGGCGGTGCGAGCGTGGTGCGAGCGTTCTCGGCGGCGACGACGGCGGCCGATGCCGCCGCGTGCCGTGCATACCGGCGAGCGCACAACGCATACCAGGCGCCACCGACAAGGCCGGGCGCGGACGCGACGACCCCGACGAAAACCGTGGTGTTCACCTCGGACCCCCGATCCGAATCAGGGCGTAGACACAGATTTCGGCGTCGGAGTCCGCTCGAAGAAGGTCAGCGCGGAATTGGTCGACGAGGTCATTCGAGGTCGTGACGACCGACCGTTCGAGTCCCCCGAGGTAGCGCCATCGCGGGTCGCCGATCGGGCACGGGGTCACCATGTAGGCGGCGGGGCGGTGCGCGATGCGTACGGGTACATCCTGTGATTCGACGTCCCATGTGTCGCCACCGTCGGCGAAGGAGACGACCACGCGCGGCGCACCGAGAACAACTGTCTCGGTGACGTTTTCGACGACGCGGCGGTTTGCGTGCGGGTCGGTCGCGACAATCAGGTCGCCGCGGCGCAATTGGGCCACGCTGATTGCTTCGGTCGCGGCCGCCGAGGC
>NZ_JBHVDM010000143.1:0-11235 GCF_042802775.1 Nocardia sp. NPDC057455
GCTCAGTCCGGTCCGCCGCCACCGGCCTGCGGGGGCGGGATGCGGACGACGCGGTCGTCGAACGGGCCGGGCTGGCCGTCGGTCTTGTTCACCGTGGTCACCCAGATGGTGCCGTCCGCGCCGACCGCCGCGCCGCCGAGCTGTCCGTACCTGTCCTGCGCCATCAGGGTGGGCGCCGCGGTGACCGCGTGGGTGTTGGGGTCGGCGGTGGCGATGGCGAGTGCTTTCGCGCGGGTCAGCGAGATCGCGACACCGTCGGTCGCCGCGGCGCAGCCCGCGACTCCGGGCCGGTCCGGCCAGGTCCACATGGTGGTGACCACGCCGTCGCCGCCGAGCCGTTGCAGCCGGTCCTCGGCGGGGGTGCGGTCGGTGATCCAGATGCTGTCCTTGCTGTCCCGGCAGACGTCCCCCGCGGTGCCGATGCCCGAGACGGCGATTTCCGGCGCGGGCGTGCGGCCGGGCACCGGAGACTTCACGCGCAGCAGTTTGCCCGCGAGCGAACCCGCCGAGGCCGCCGCGCCGGGGTTGCCCGCGTCGCCGGTCAGGACCAGCATCTGGTCCGGCGCGGCGAAGTCGATCGCGCCGTGATTCCCGCTCGCGCCCTTCGGGATCCCGGTGAGCACGTCCTTCGGGGAGCCGCCCTCGGCGATGCGGACCACCCGGTTGTCGCTGGCAGTGGTGATGTACGCGTACATCAGGCCGTCCTCGCGGTAGGTGGGCGACAGCGCGATGTCGCTGAGTCCGCCGTCGCCGGAGCCGTCCACGTCCAGCCGGGCGATCTCGATCGGCGGCTGCTCCGGGGCCACCTTCAGGATGCGCCCGGTCCTGCGCTCGGCGACCAGCGCGCCGTCGGCGAGGGTGACCAGGCCGCCGGTGGTGTCCAGGCAGGTGGCCACCACCGCCGGGTCCGGATCGATGCACGGACCGCTCGGCCGGGTGGTCGAGGTGGGCGGTTGGCTCGGTTTCTTCGGGTCGATGTTGGCTCCGCGCAGGGTCGGCTCCGGGGTGAACGGACTGGACGCCGAATCGTCGAACCGGGCGCACCCGACCAGCAGGACGGAGCCGAGCGCCAAGCTCGCCGCGACGCGGCCCACGACAACCAAACTCATAGCTCAGACGTTACGGAAATACCGTTGCCCGCGCCCCCTCCGGGTGCGTGTTGCACGCACACTGACACGCCGTGCGGTACTTGCCCGCCGTGGCTCGGTGCGGCATAGGGTATTGGCCGTGACCGACAAGCCGAAAGACACGCCGGAATCCAAGGCCGGGGATGCCACTGCCGCTACGGCCGAGCAGTCGGCGGTGTCGTCCACCGGTCGAGGGGTGACCAGCCCGTACGACTCGCCGACCGAGCAGTTCACGCGGGTGGATCCGGCTCAGCGGCCGCAGATGTCCAAGGACGTCCCGCGCACCGACGACGAACTCGGGCTCGACCCGGAGGTGCCGACCACCGCCGAGAGCAAGGCCGCCGGGGGCAAGGGGTCCACCTACGAGTACGCCAGCATCCCGCCGGCCCCCACTCCGCCGAACGACACCGGCCGCCTGCGCAGGCGTACCGGCGAGACCAGGCGCGGCACACTCGATCTCGGTCTGTTGCTGTTGCGCTGGGTGGTCGGCGGCACCTTCCTCTACCACGGCCTGCAAAAGCTCACCGGCTGGTTCCACGGCCCCGGCCTGGACGGCACCCGCGACATGATGGAGCGCGGCGGCTGGGATCACCCGAGCGTATCCGCCATGCTGCTCACGGCGGGCGAGGTCGGCGGCGGCGCGCTGCTGATCCTCGGGCTGGCCACCCCGCTGGCCGCAGGCGCGGTGCTCGCGGTGATCCTGGACGCCTGGGCCTGGAAGCAGGGGATGGCACCGGGGTTCCAGTACAAAGCCGGGCCGGGAGCGGTGGAGTTCGAGAGCGTCCTCGCCGGCGTCGCCGCCGTCATCATCCTGACCGGTCCGGGCCGCTTGTCCTTCGACCGCAACCGCGGCTGGGCCGTTCGCCCCGCCGCGGGGTCCTTCGTCGTCCTCCTCCTCGCCGTGGCGGCCGCGGTCGGCGCCTACTGGTACCTGCACGGCGGCAACCCGCTCACCGGCATAGGCCCCTTCGACTGAATGCGGACGACAAAAACACCTTCGCCTTGCTTGGGTTCACGCGGTCGTCGCAACATTCTCGATTGAGAGGTTGCGGCGTCCGTGTCGTTTTCGGAGGATGTCACCCAGTTCGGTGACCACCTGATCGGGTTGGTTGGTGCTGGGGTGGCGGTGGCCGACGTCGCTGTGGTGTTGGGATTACTCGGCAGCGGTGCTATGCGATCCTGCGGGCTGAGGGCATCGCGATGGGCAAGCCCCACGGGTGCGGCCCGCCCGGAGGATCCGATGCTGATCGGGCGGGTGTTCGATGAGACCGGATCGGTGAATCTTGCCGCCAACACCGCTGGGGTCGCGTTCTCGGTGGCCCTACGGATTCTGGTGGCCGATGGGCTGATCAGCGCGGCCCCGTTGGCCCGGGGGAAGCCCGGGGCCAAGCGGCGATTTTTGTCTCTGATCGCGGCGGGTTGGTCGATAAAGGCCGCCGCTGCCGAGGTCGGGGTGAACTATCGGACCGCCAAGGATTGGCGGGCGGGTACTCGTAGGTCGAAACATTCGCGGATCCGCCCGGACGGCACCATGGTGAACTGGAGTGGTCCCCGAAAGTTGGACCACTCCACTGCTACGCCGATACTTCCCCAAAGGCACCGATCTGAGCGCGTTCGGCCCCGAAGACCTCGAACACGTCGCCCAACAACTCAACGACCGCCCACGCAAAACGCTCGGCTGGGATACCCCAGCCGAGCGCCTACGTGATCTACTCACCACCTGAGAAACCAGGCAGTGTTGCGACAACCCCTGGAATCCAAATCTCTCCTGGGGAGGGGGCTTTTTGCGTTTACGGGTTCTTGCGCCTGAGCCGATGCTTCAAGCGCCACAGCGCGTTCTGGATGCGGACCGGTCCCCAGAACTTCACCCGGTGCCAGAGGCCGGGATCTTCATACTCCGCGTACCTGCCGTTGAACGTCGGCATGGGCTCATCCTCTCGGGCATTCGTCGGACGAGACCTTCTTGGTGTCGCCGACTTCGGTGTAGTCGAACGGACGTCCTTGCAGCTTGCCATAGACGTGCACCGTGTGCCTCCAGTCACCGGTCGCACACTCCGCGCTGACACGGACCTCATGCCCTGAGCGGGAAGGGATCTTGGAGTCCACCTGGATCGCCCAGCGCACCCACTGGTCAGTCTGGTAGTGCTCCAGGCTCAACTCCAACGTGTGCGACTCCGGAGGCGCATCGCAGGAGACCTTCGCTTCGGTGTAGATGACCGGATGCAGCACGGTCGGCTTGCGGAAGAAGGTGGTGAAGTCACACGATTTGGCCGCGGCCGGTGTCGGTGCGGCAGCCGCAGGCACGGCACCTGTGAGAGCGACAGCACCCGCAGCACCGAGGATGGTCGCGAATCGAAATGCGCTGTTCTTCATGGGATTCCCCTCTTCTGCCTGAGCGGCGACGACGCTCAGTACTCCCTTGACGTGTCCGGCTTCATGCGTCCGGCTTTGATCAGCGTTTGGCGAGTCGCGTTCGTACGCGGGCACTCGGCGGCGCGGCAGCCTCGATGCTGCTGCATGGTCACGTGGGCTTCTTCGACACTCAGTGGCATCTGTGGGGCGGCGTGGGGCCATCCGGACAGACCCTGCTGGCTCGCCCTCCACTCGGCCTGCACGCGGTCCACGATGTCTTGGACGTTGGTCCCCCGGTTGGGCGTCCTCTTCTGCCACCAATTGAAACCCATTGCGGCATCAATCCTCACCTGAATTACGGGTTGGGAGTCACCGGATCCGGAGGAGTGAGCACCCTGGCTCCGGGACGTTCTGGCGTCTCCGCCCATTCGCGGAGAGCTGCGAGATAGTCCGTCAACACTTCGACGGGCAACCCATTCCAAGGAACAAGCGGCCCGACGAGTGGCGTTCGCTGTGGTAGTTGGTTCATGACCATCTGGAGGCCATCATGGATGACATCGGCAACCAGGGTAGGCGAGACTGGCTCACATGGCCGACCATGATCTCGTAGACGTGAGCATTTCCGCCGACGACGGCGACTGGCTGGCAGATTTCATCCGCAGCCTCGTAGAAGACAAGCTGGCGGCGTGTGGCAACCTGATCCCCGGTGTCCGTTCCGTCTACCGGTGGGACGGTGCAATCCACGACGACCAGCAGACACTCGTCATCCTCCACACCAGAGCCGACCTCGTGCCCGCGATCATCGAACGGGCCAACACGGACCACCCCGACACCACGCCCCAGGTTCTTGCCGTCCCCGTGCTCGACGCACACCCCGGTTATAGACAGTGGGTCATCGACTCGACCAGTTGAACGCGAAGAACCCCTGGAATCCAAGTGGGATGAGGGGGCCTTCGTGTTCGGTCGGCCGCGAGACGCGGGAGCTACGGCACGTGCCGCACAGCGCCCTTGTCCGCCGAGGTGGCCATGGCGGCGTAGGCGCGCAGCGCGGTCGTCACCGGACGATCGCGGTTGGCCGGCTGCCAGGGCCGTTCGGAGGCTTCCATCTTCGCGCGGCGCTCGGCGAGGACGGCGTCGTCGACGAGGACCTCGAGCGTGCGGGTGGCCACGTCGATGCGGATCTGGTCGCCGTTCTCCACCAGGCCGATGACACCGCCGCTGGCCGCCTCGGGCGAGATGTGCCCGATCGACAGACCCGAGGTGCCGCCGGAGAACCGCCCGTCGGTGATCAGCGCGCACTGCTTGCCGAGCCCAGAGCCCTTCAAAAACGCGGTCGGGTGCAGCATCTCCTGCATGCCGGGGCCGCCCGCGGGGCCTTCGTAGCGGACCACGATCACATCGCCGGGCTTGATCTGCTTGCCGAGGATGACCGACACGGCCTCCTCCTGCGACTCCACCACCACGGCGGGGCCCTGGAAGGAGAACAGCTCCTCGTCGATGCCCGCGGTCTTGAGCACCGCGCCGTCGGGCGCGATGTTGCCGCGCAGCACGACGAGGCCGCCTTCATTGCTGTGCGCGTGCTCGAGGTCGCGGATGCAGCCGCCCTCGGCGTCGGTGTCCAGCGACGACCAGCGGTTGTCGGTGGAGAAGGGCTCGGTGGTGCGCACCCCGCCCGGCGCGGCGTGGAAGAGTTCGATGGCTTCCTGAGAAGCTCTGCCGGAGCGGATGTCCCAGGTGTCGAGCCACTCGTCGAGGGTCGCGGTGTGCACGGTGGTGACGTCGGTCTCCAGCAAACCGGCGCGGCGCAGTTCGCCGAGGATGGCGGGGATGCCGCCGGCGCGGTGCACGTCCTCCATGTGGTAATCGGAGTTGGGCGACACCTTCGACAGGGTGGGCACCCGGCGGCTGATCTCCTCGATGGTGTGCAGATCGAAGTCGATCTCACCTTCCTGCGCGGCGGCCAGCGTGTGCAGCACGGTGTTGGTCGAGCCGCCCATCGCGACGTCCAGCGCCATCGCGTTGCGGAAAGCCTTGGCATCGGCGACGTTGCGCGGCAGCACGGACGCGTCGTCCTCGCGGTACCAGCGGTTGGCGATGTCCACCACCACGGTGCCCGCCCGCTCGAACAGCGCCCGGCGCGCGGCATGCGTGGCGAGGGTGGAGCCGTTGCCGGGCAGTGCGAGACCGAGCGCCTCGGTGAGGCAGTTCATCGAGTTCGCGGTGAACATGCCCGAGCACGAGCCACAGGTCGGGCAGGCCGACCGCTCCACCTCCGACAGCCCCTCCTCCGACACCGCCTGGTTGGCGCTCGCGGAGATCGCGGTAATCAGGTCGGTGGGCGCCTGCGCGACGCCGCCGACGACCACCGCCTTGCCCGCCTCCATCGGCCCGCCGGAGACGAATACCGCCGGAATGTTCAGCCGCATGGCCGCGTTGAGCATGCCCGGGGTGATCTTGTCGCAGTTGGAGATGCAGACCAGCGCGTCGGCGGTGTGCGCGTTCACCATGTACTCGACGGAGTCGGCGATGATCTCGCGCGAGGGCAGCGAGTAGAGCATGCCGCCGTGGCCCATGGCGATGCCGTCATCGACGGCGATGGTGTGGAATTCGCGCGGCACGCCACCGGCGGCGCGCACCGCGTCGGCCACGATGTCGCCGACGTTCTTCAGGTGCACGTGGCCGGGCACGAACTGGGTGTAGGAGTTCGCGATGGCGACGATCGGCTTGCCGAAGTCGGAGTCGGTCATGCCGGTGGCGCGCCAGAGTGCGCGTGCGCCTGCGGCATTGCGGCCGATGGTCGTGGTTCGTGAACGAAGCGGTGGCATTTCGATGGTCCTCGGGTCGCGGGGGCTGACGTGCGACGGCGCAGAGCCTGCTCGGCGGTCCACCACGTTACTCCCGGTGGGCGTGTTCACCTGCCGGTGGTGCGGCCGGGCGCGGCGTCTTCGGCTGTCAGCCGGGTTCGGTTTGTCGCTGTGCGTGGTGTCGCAGGCGACGACGGGTGGCCGGAGGTGCCGGACCGTCGAGGGTGGGGACGAGAAGGAGGATCACTGCTCCGGGAAAAATCATCCCATCACTTGGCCGCAACAACCTAACCGTGGCGGATGTTCCACGGAGCCGTGCCGGTACGCGACCGGCTTCTAGCGCGTGTCTTCGCCGGTGGCGTCCTCGCCGGACTTCGCGATGCCGTCGGTCGACGCGCTGCCCTCGCCGCTCGGGTTCGCGTCGTGTTCGATCGCGTCCGTGCGGGACTCTTCCGTCGCGGGCTCCGCGAACGGGTCCGGAATGCGTCCGCCGGAAGCGGCCGCCAGGTCGCGCAGCCGGTCGTAACTCACCGCGGGCAACTTCACCTCGGTGCCATCGGTCAGGTCGGCGCGCACATATCCGCGCTTGGGAATCCGCACACCCTTCACCTGCGCCCAGTCGAGGTGGCGCGAACCGAACAGCGTCCGCAGGTCCAGTCCCGCGTCCGAGACGCCGGTCTGCGTGCGCAGCACCCACGCCAGCACCACGGCCGGGATGAGCAGCAGCCACCACAGCCCGGCGGGCCAGCCGACGAACGGGAAGAACACGCACATCAGCAGGATGAACACGCCCAGGAAGGCCAGCCGTGGGATGCGGATCACACGGGCCTCGGAGGCGCTACCCGTATCCGCTGTCGTCGCGGGCGTATGGGACGATTCAGAAGGTGGCACGGACTGATGCGGTGATGACACACCACCATCCTCGCATCCTGGTGAACGGACACAAGCAACCGCACTGTCCCACATAATGGGACGCACGGAGTCCTTTGTTTGACTCTTCGGTTCACACCCGCTTAACGTCGTGCGCGTGAATCGAAACGAGTTGCTCGTACTCGGCCGGCGCGTCCAGCGTTGAGCCTGACACACTGAGTCGAATACGTCAGCTCGCGTTGCGACGCGCCACCCTCGATCAGCCTTGTGCTGTCGGGGGCTTTTTTATGTTCGGACTAACCTCCAGCATGGCGAAGCGCAAGACACCGCTGGCACAAAAATCCGGGGTCAGAACGACAACCAGTAAGGAACGAAGACGGTGAGCGCACCTACCGCACGGCCCGGGCCTTCCGCCCGTAGGCCAGTGCCTTCGGCGAATCAGCAGGCCACGCCCGCTGCCAACGCGACCTCCGCGGCCAACCGCCGTCCGGTCCCGCCCGAGCGGGTCACCGGCGCGCAGTCGGTCATCCGGTCGCTCGAGGAGCTCGGCGTCGACACCGTATTCGGCATTCCGGGCGGTGCGATCCTTCCGGTGTACGACCCGCTGTTCGATTCCACCAAGGTGCGCCACGTCCTCGTCCGGCACGAGCAGGGTGCCGGACACGCCGCCACCGGTTACGCGCAGGCGACCGGCAAGGTCGGTGTGTGTATGGCCACATCGGGCCCCGGCGCCACCAACCTGGTGACTCCGATCGCCGACGCGCAGATGGACTCGGTCCCGATCGTGGCCATCACCGGCCAGGTCGGCCGCAGCCTGATCGGCACCGACGCGTTCCAGGAAGCCGACATCTCCGGCATCACCATGCCGATCACCAAGCACAACTTCCTGATCACCGAGGGCATCGACATCCCGCGCATCATCGCGGAGGCGTTCTACCTCGCCGCGTCCGGCCGCCCGGGCGCCGTGCTCGTCGACATCCCCAAGGACGTGCTGCAGGCGCAGACCACCTTCAGCTGGCCGCCGGAGATGCGGCTGCCCGGCTACCGCCCGGTCACCAAGCCGCACGGCAAGCAGGTGCGTGAGGCCGCGCGGATGATCATGGAGGCCAAGGCCCCCGTGCTCTACGTCGGCGGCGGCGTGATCAAGGCCGACGCCTCGCCCGAGCTGCTGCAACTGGCCGAGCTGACCGGTATCCCCGTGGTCACCACGCTGATGGCGCGCGGCGCGTTCCCCGACAGCCACCGGCTGAACATGGGCATGCCCGGCATGCACGGCACCGTTGGCGCCGTCGCCGCGTTGCAGCGCTCGGACCTGCTGATCACGCTCGGCGCGCGGTTCGACGACCGCGTCACCGGCCAGCTGGACTCCTTCGCGCCGGGCGCCAAGGTCATCCACGCCGACATCGACCCGGCCGAGATCGGCAAGAACCGGCACGCCGACGTCCCGATCGTGGGCGACTGCCGCGAGGTGATCGTCGAGCTCATCGAGACGCTGAAGGCGGATCCCGCCGCCGGTGACGCTCTGCCGCTGGGGCTGACCGACTGGTGGACCTACCTCGACGGCGTGCGCGACTCCTACCCGCTGGGCTGGACCCCGCCCGCCGACGGGTCGCTGTCGCCGGAGTTCGTCATCGAGGCGCTCGGCCGTCTGGCCGGACCCGACGCGATCTACTGCGCGGGCGTCGGCCAGCACCAGATGTGGGCCGCTCAGTTCATCAAGTACGAGAAGCCGCGCACCTGGCTGAACTCCGGTGGCCTCGGCACCATGGGCTACGCCGTCCCGGCGGCCATGGGCGCCAAGATGGGCGCGCCGGACAAAGAGGTGTGGGCGGTCGATGGTGACGGCTGCTTCCAGATGACCAACCAGGAGTTGGCCACCTGTGCCGTCGAAGGCGTCCCGATCAAGGTCGCGCTGATCAACAACGGCAACCTCGGCATGGTGCGCCAGTGGCAGACGCTCTTCTACCAGGAGCGCTACTCCAACACCGATCTGGGCACGCACTCGCTGCGCATCCCCGATTTCGTGAAACTCGCCGAAGCGCTCGGCTGCCACGGCATCCGGGTGGAGCGCGAGGAGGACGTGGAGGCCGCCATCCGCGAGGCGCAGTCCATCAACGACCGCCCCGTGGTGATCGACTTCATCGTCGGCAAGGACGCGCAGGTGTGGCCGATGGTGGCGGCGGGCACCAGCAACGACGAGATCATGGCCGCTCGCGGCATCCGCCCGCTGTTCGACGAGGACGAGCAGGCCGCCGAGCCGGCGGTCATCCACGCGGCGATGTCGCAGGAACAGAACAGGGTGAACAACGGATGAGTACCACGCATACCCTCAGCGTGCTCGTCGAGGACAAACCGGGCGTGCTGGCCAGGGTCGCGGCGCTGTTCTCCCGCCGGGGCTTCAACATCGAATCGCTGGCGGTCGGCGGCACCGAGCTCCCCGAGATCTCGCGCATGACCATCGTCGTCACCGTCGAGGACCTCCCGCTGGAGCAGGTCACCAAGCAGCTCAACAAGCTGGTGAACGTCATCAAGATCGTGGAGCAGGACTCCGACACCTCGGTGGCCCGCGAACTGATCCTGGTGAAGGTGCGCGCCGACGCCAGTGTGCGGACCCAGGTGGTCGAGGCGGTCGGACTGTTCCGCGCGAAGGTTATCGACGTGTCGCCGGACGCGCTCACCGTCGAGGCGACCGGAACCCGGTCCAAGCTCGACGCGCTGCTGCGGATGCTCGAACCGTATGGCATCCGGGAGATCGTGCAGTCCGGTGTCGTCGCGGTGGGGCGTGGACCGAAGTCCATCACCGCCACTCGATGAGGTAGCGAGCGGCGCACCGATGGGGCCGACCGTCCTGCGGCGGCCACACGCTAGTCTTTCTGCGATCGACGGTTGGCGTGCCGCCCTCCCCGCCTATGCGGGAATGATCCCCTCCCGCTGCTGCGGGGGTTGATCCGATCCAGAACAACGTAAATCCGCACCGGCGCAAGCACGGTGTGCCCCGCCTCGCGCGGGGATGATCCCGGAAGGAACCACAGTGGCAGTCGAGATGTTCTACGACGACGATGCCGACCTGTCGATCATCCAGGGCCGCAAGGTCGCTGTCATCGGCTACGGCAGCCAGGGTCACGCGCACTCGCTGAGCCTGCGCGACTCGGGCGTCGAGGTCCGCGTCGGTCTGGCCGAGGGTTCGAAGTCGCGTCCGAAGGCCGAGGAGGCTGGCCTGACCGTCGGCACGCCCGCGGAGGTCTCGGAGTGGGCGGACCTCATCATGGTGCTCGCGCCCGACACCGCGCAGGCGTCGATCTTCACCAATGACATCGAGCCGAATCTGAAGGACGGCGACGCGCTGTTCTTCGGCCACGGCCTCAACATCCACTTCGGCCTGATCAAGCCGCCGGCCAACGTCACCATCGGCATGGTGGCGCCGAAGGGCCCGGGGCACCTGGTGCGTCGTCAGTTCGTCGACGGCAAGGGCGTTCCGGCTCTGATCGCGATCGACCAGGACCCGAAGGGTGAGGGCCAGGCGCTGGCGCTGTCCTACGCCAAGGGCATCGGCGGCACCCGCGCGGGCGTCATCAAGACCACCTTCAAGGAAGAGACCGAGACCGACCTGTTCGGTGAGCAGGCCGTGCTGTGCGGTGGCACCGAGGAACTGGTCAAGACCGGTTTCGAGGTCATGGTCGAGGCCGGTTACGCGCCGGAGATGGCCTACTTCGAGGTGCTGCACGAGCTGAAGCTGATCGTCGACCTGATGTACGAGGGCGGCATCGCGCGGATGAACTACTCCGTCTCCGACACCGCCGAGTTCGGTGGCTACCTGTCGGGCCCGCGGGTCATCGACGCCGACACCAAGAAGCGCATGCAGGACATCCTCAAGGACATCCAGGACGGCAGCTTCGTCAAGCGTCTGGTCGCCAACGTCGAGGGCGGCAACAAGGAGCTCGAGGCGCTGCGCAAGCAGAACGCCGAGCACCCGATCGAGGTCACCGGCGCCAAGCTGCGCGGCCTGATGAGCTGGGTGGATCGTCCCATCACCGAGACCGCCTGATAGATCTGCTGATTCACGCGGGTGGCCCGCTCCGGAT
>NZ_JBHVDM010000144.1:0-10889 GCF_042802775.1 Nocardia sp. NPDC057455
CCGCCGGCGGCTACCCAGATCTCCGGGCGGGTACCCCGGTACGGCGGCACGTCGAAGACCGCGTCGCGCAACGGGAAGTGGGGCGAATCCCTGGTCACCAGGCGGCCGTGGGAGTCCCACAGTGCCCTGATGGTGGCCAGCGCCTCCTCGAACCGTGCGACCGGAGCGGTCCAGTCCACGCCGTAGGGCTCGTTGTTGTCCCGGATGCCGGTGCCGATGCCGAGAATGGCCCGGCCGCGGCTCAACTGGTGCAGGGTGGCCGCGGCCTGCGCGGTCACCGCGGGATTGCGGCGGCCCGCGTCGGTGACGCCGACGCCGAGCCGCAGGCGGGCCAAGCGGTTCTGCGCGGCGAGATAGCCCAGCGCCGTCCACGGTTCATAGATCCCGTCGGCGTGTGGTGCGAGCCGGGTGATGCCGACGTGCCGCGGTTTCCAGATCGAGGCGGGCAGGATCGAGGGTAGGTGGTCGGTCACCCAGAGCGAGTCCGCTCCACCCGCCATCGCCACCGAGCGGCTGCCGCGAAATTGCAGGTCGGGCGCGAACCGGGTGTAGACGCCGGAATCCATCACACCTGTGCGGAATTTCGCCATGTTGTTCCTATCGCATTATTTGGGTACTGGTTCGAGATCGGCGCTGGTCTCGGGAATTTCGATCCTTCGGTGCCAGTGGGCGAGCCTGGGCGGCGCCCACCAGTTGGCCGCGCCGAGCAGGCGCATCAAGGCGGGGGCGAGCACCCCGCGGATCAACGTCGCGTCGCTGAGCACGGCCAGGGTCAGGCCGAGTCCGAACAGCTGGATGAACGACACGTGCGAGGTCACCATGCCCGCGAAGGCGATCGCCATGAGGCAGGCGGCGGCGGTGAAGATACGTGCGGTTCGGGCGACGCCGGTCGCCACGGCACGGGTGTTGTCACCGGAAGACAGCCATTCCTCGCGAATCCGGGACAACAGGAACACCTCGTAATCCATCGAGACGCCGAACGCGATGCAGAACATCAGAATCGGCATGGTGGGCACGAGATAGCCGGTCGGGGTGAAACCGAGCAGGTCAGACAGGTGCCCCTCCTGGAATATCCAGACCATGGCGCCGAAGGTCGCCGCCAGCGAAAGCGTGTTGAGCAGCAGCGCTTTGATCGGCAGCAGCACGCTGCCGGTGAAGAAGAACAGCACCACCAGGGTCGACAGCGCGATCACGAAGACAGCCAACGGAACCTTCGCACCGAGCGCGTCGAGCGCGTCGACACTTTCGGCCGCCGCGCCTCCGAGCAGCGCGCGGCCCGGTGCGGGGACCGCGCGCACGTGGTCGAGCTGGTCGATCGCGGCGGGGGAGTAGGGGTCGAGCCGGGTGCCCACGCGCAAGTAGGTGCCCGCGTCGTCGCGCATGCCGGGTGGCGCGGAGGCGACTTTCAGCCCGCCGGTATAGACGCCCGCCGCCGACAGCACGGACGAGACGTTCTCCACGCGCGACAAACGCTCGGCATACGCGGCGATTTCGCCGTCGTCGCCCCGGTAGTCGGGCATGGCCACCAGGACGCCGGCCATCGCGTTCTCGCGGAAGCCGGTGCGCAAGGCGTCGCCGACCACATTGCTGGTCGACCCGGCGACGACCCGGTCGTCGGCGGCGCCGAACCGGATGGACAGGAACGGTGACCCGAGCACCAGCAGCAATGCGATCACTGCCAGCGCGGCCACGACGGGGCGGCGCATGACCAGCCGCACCGCGCGGTACCACCGGGTCTCGGTGACCTCGGCGGGCTCGGGTTGCGGCCGGTGGAATCGGCGGCGCACCAGCGCCCGCAGGTCGAACGCGTCGACGCGGGGGCCGAGCAGCGCGAGCGCCGCGGGCACCAGCAGCAACGTGGTGAACACCGCCGCCCCGAGCACGGCCAGTCCCGCGTAGGCCAGCGACCGGAGGAAATACAGCGGGAAGACCAGCAGCGTCGACAGCGACAGCGCGATCACCACACCGGAGAACAGGACGGTGCGCCCCGCCGTGCGCGCCGTGCGCGACACCGCGGCGGCGGTGTCGCGTCCAGCGGCGAGTTCCTCCCGGAACCTGCTGACCATGAACAGGCTCGAGTCGATCGCGACCGCGAAGCCCAGTGCGCTCATCATGTTCAGCGCGAAGATCGACACGTCGCCGACCTCGGTGAGCAACCGGAGGATCGGCAGCGTCGCGAAGATGTTGAACACACCGACCGCCAGCGGGATCAGCGCGGCCGTCACGCTGCCGAACACCAGGATGAGGGCCAGGCCGGTCAGCGGTATCGCGATCGCCTCGGTGATCAGCAGGTCGGTGACGATTCGATGGCTCATCTCGTCGAAGGCCACCGCCTGGCCGCCCGCGCGCACGGTGATGCCGTCGAAATCGCCGCTCACCTGGTCGGCGATCAGGCCTGCCCGTTTGGGTGCGTCGGTGTCGTCGCCGCTGACATGGGCCAGCACCAGACCGCCGCGGCCGTCGCTGCCGCGCAGGCCCTGCCGCAGATCCGGTGGAAGTTCCCAGTAGGACTGGACCGCGTCGACCTCGCTCCGGCCGCGCAGGTTCGCGGTCAGGCGCTCACCGACCGCCCGCGCCGCTGGGCTTTCGAGCCCGTCCGGCGCGGTGACCAACAGCACGAGATTGGGCGCGGCGCCGGGGAATTCGCGGTTGAGGAAGGCGGCGACCTCGGCAGACTCGGTGTCGGAGGGAATGTAGCCACCGGATTTCAGATGCGCGGGCGCCGACCAGCCCAGCCCGACGCAGACGATCCCGATGAGCAGCGCGCCGTAGAGAATGGATCGCGGGCGCCGGATTGCCAGGCGTGCGAGACCAACAAGCATGATGAATGACCTTTTCTCGAGCTCCGGCCGTGGTGAATGCGTGTGCGATCGGTGCTACTCGGTGGCGCCGGTGTCGAGGTAGCCGGCCAGCGCACGCCACTCCTTGGCATTGCGGTGAGCGAGCTCGGCGACGGCCGGAATGCAATGCGGCGGGACCGTGGCCACCAGCGCGGTCCACACCTCGCGCTGCATCGAGTGTGTGTGCAACCAGCGAAGCAGGTCGCGGCCCTGCTGGCTGTGCCGCATGGCCGGGTCGCGAGTGAGCTGCTGCAGCAGCAGCGCGCTGCCCTCGGGCTGGTCGGCGGCATTGTCGTGTTCGTGGGATCCGGTCTCGCGCAGGCGTTTGCGAATCGCGTGCGCGGTGCTGATGGACACCTCGGCCGCGGCGGCCAGTGCGCGCAACGGCATATCCGGCGAGGACGCCAGCAGTTCGGCGACGCGGCGCCTGCGCTGCGCGCGGTCCATCGGCCTGCGCCTGCCGTCGGCGCCGACCCGGATGTTCGACTGCGGAATTTCCGCACTCGAACGTTGCCGGAGCGTGGCCACCGTGCGCGCGGACAGCCCCGTGGTGGACGCGATGGCGCGGTCGGACAATTCCGGCATCGTCTCGATGATCCGCTCGGCCGCCGCTTTGCGATCCGAGAGCGTCAACGGCAGCCCGTGCGTCGTATTCAGCTCGACGCCGCGCAGAAAGGCTTCGGCCGCTGTCCCGTCGAAGAAAACGACTTCGATGTCCTCGCGGCCGAGCCATTGCGCCGCGCGCAACCGGTGCATTCCGTCGATGACGCGCATCGTGCTGCGATGCACCAGAATCGGCGGTAATTCGGTGTCGCTCTCGGCCAGGCGTGCGATATGCCGGCGGTCCTCGCCGTTCGACCGCGGCGAGTCCGCGGGCAACAGTTCCTCGATCGATACGAGATAGCGTGCGTTCGATGCCAGCGGCACCACATCGCCGCTCACCAATTTAAACTCGGCGGACATTTCGAAACCCCCAGGGTCGCCCGGAATCAGATCGGTCCTCGATGACCCGGTGGTCCATCCGGAACCCGGCTAGGCTTCGACCGACCGATCGGTCACAGCGTAGGTGCGGCCGGTGCGCGACACTAGGCTTTCCAGAAAGAGTCGGGAGAATTCGAAAGCATGACAGTCATTGCCGACCCCGGTCGCACGGCCCTGCTCATCGCGGGCACCGTGGTGGCGGAACGCGAGGGGCTGCACCGGCTTTCGATCAACGCGGTGGTCGAGGAAGCCGGGATGGCCAAGGGCACCTTCTACCACCACTTCGTCAATCGCCGCAGTTACGTCATCGCGCTGCACCGCCGCTTCTTCGACGCGCTGTCGCAGTCGGTGGCCGCGGCGCTGGCCGGGATTCCGCCGGGGATCGAACGGATCGGCCCCAGCCTGGATGCCTTCCTGGATGCCTGCCTCGACGCCCGCGGTACCGAGGCATTCATGGTCCAGGCACGCACAGATCCGGATCTGCGCGAGGAGATTCGCCGCCGCCACGAGCTGTTCATCGCGGTCGGCCGGCCGGACATGGTCGCCGCCGGATGGCCGGACCCCGACGCCGCCTCCCGGATGAAGGTCGCCATGGTCGGTGAGATCTGCATCGCCGAGCTGACTTCCCGGCGTGCCCGTCCGGATCTGCGCATCGCGGCCGTGCGCATGCTGACCGCCGATCGCACCGCATCGCTTGCCGGTGAGCCGCCCGGGGGCGATACGGCGTGCGCTGACCGATGACCAGAATGCGCCAGCGTGAACAACTTTCGTGTTTCGTCGGCGCTCGGACGGATGCCGTCGCCGGCAGGTTGCTGTGGCCGCGGCTACGAAGCGGCCATCTCCTCGGCGATGGCCGCCGCGAATGCGTCCACATCGGCCTCGGTGGTGTCGAACGAGCACATCCAACGGACCTCGCCGGAGCGCTCCTCCCACGTGTGGAAGCGGAACCGTTTCTGCAGCCGCTCGGTGTGGTCGGCGTACCACATCTCCAGTTCGGCGCCCGCGCGCACCACTGTGTCGTTCACCGAGAAGCCGGCCTTCTCGCCGGTGAGCACCAGACGACGGCTGGTCCACGTAGGGCCCTTCACTCATGCTTATCGCGTCGTCCGGCAGCCGCCGGACCTCTCGTCCGCACCACCGCCTGAGTCGGAGCCGGGAGGGTGGCGGGTCGGCGGCGCACATGGGTCAGGGGACCACGACCACCTTCCCGGTGGCTCGGTTGTTCTCCATGTACCGGTGGGCCGAAACGATGTCGGCCAGACCGAAGACACGGTCGATGTTGGGGCGATAGGCACCGGCCTCGACCTCGTGGACGACCCGCTGCAGCATGGTCGTACCCACGCTGCCTTTCACCGTGTCGCTGTGAAAGGCCGTGAGTTTCGTTCCGGAGGGGATCATCGCTATCGGTTCGAAATGGTGCAGCGACCACCCGCTGAGCGAGCCCGTTACGCACACGGTCCCGCCGCGGCGGACCAGGTGCAGCGAGCCCGCCGCCGTGCTCGCCCCGACGAGATCGAGCACGTAGTCCGGACCTTCGGGCCAGACCGCGTGCACGCTCGCCGCCAGTGTGCCACCGTCGTCGAGGAGTGCGTGGTCGACGCCGGTCGCGGCCAACGCGTCGATCTTTTCCGGCCGCCGGGTCGTGGCCGCGGTCTCGATACCGTGGCCGGACGCGATCGACGCGGCCGCCATCCCCACCGACGAGGTCCCGCCACGGATCAGCAATTTCGCTCGGACACCCGGCACGACCCCCAATGCGTCCAGCGAGCCCTGCGCGGTCAGATATGTCTCGGGAAGCGCGGCCAAGACCTCCCACGGCAACGTGGTGGTGACCGGCATCAGCAGTGCGTTCGGCAACAACGCGTATTCCGCGTAACCGCCGTCGAACTCCCGGCCCATCTCGCCCATTACCGCCGCGACGGTGGTCCCCTCCGGCAACCCGGGATCGGTCGAGGCCGCCACGATTCCGACGCATTCGATCCCGAGCACACGTGGGAACGTCACGTTCGGAGAATGGCCCTGCCGGGTTCTGAGCTCCGACCGGTTCAATCCCGCGCCCTTCACCCGCACCAGGCTCCAGCCCTCCCGAACCGCTGGTACGGGCAACTCTCGAATCTCCAGCGTCTCCGGGCCACCCGCTTCGACACAGACCGCCGCTCGCATCGTCGTACTCATGTGTTCACTGTCGCCCGGAGCCGGACCGGCCTGCCACCGATAGAATGCCAATTCATGCCCGTTGGCCGCCAACATCCCCGGCCCGGTGCGACCTCGCGGATATGGCCGACCGGAGGGGTCCATACCTGGCCGTCGGGGGGAACGAGCGCGGTGCATTCCCACCCGCGCGGACACCTCGTCTACGCGGCGCGCGGCATCTTGTCGGTGCACACCGACCGTGGCACATCGATCGTTCCGGCCAATCGAGTCGCGTGGACCCCCGCCGGATTCACGCACTACCACCGCACGCACGGCCACACCGATATGCGGATCGTATTCCTGCCCGCATCCCTGGCCCGGCACGTACCAACCCATCCTGCCGTGTTCACAGCGTCCGGTCTCGTCCGCGAAATCCTCCTCACCCTCACGGATTCACGCGACGACGACCGCGTCGCAGGCGCCCATGAGCGCGCCGCGCGCGCTCGCCTTCGCCGGGTTCTCGTCGATGAACTTCGCGAAGCCCCCGAGCAGCCACTGATCCTGCCGGAGCCGCATGACGACCGGTTGCAAGCCATTGCGCGAATGCTGCGCGAAAACCCGGCGGACACCACCTCGCTGGCCGAGTTCGGGCGAAAGATCGGAGCCGGCGCTCGCACTCTCAGCCGCCTGTTCCACGACGAACTCGGCATGACCTTCTACGAGTGGCGCACTCAGCTACGCATCTATCACGCTCTCGTCCTGCTCGCCGACGGCCACGACACCACCCACGTCGCACACGCTTGCGGATGGGCGAACCCCAGCGGCTTCATCGCGGCCTTCGCCGACATCATCGGCACCACACCCGGTCGCTACCGAGCCGCGCATCCGGCGAAGTAGCGAATACAAAAGATTGCCACCGTGCGAACCGGACCGAGCAGGTCACGGCCATGCCGGCAGCCACCGATCGCAGCGACGCGCACGGGCGGTTGTGCGCGTCCGCCCGCGTATGCCTGCCGATCGAATACGACACCGTGGCAGACGGATTGACTGTGACCACTGCGGGTATGTCGAGCGCGAACGCACGCTCCCTTCGGAGCAGCTGGACCGAATGAAACGGAGAACACCATGCTCGGACTCGGCATACTCGGCTGGATCATCATCGGCGGTTTGGCGGGGTGGATCGCCAGCAAGATCATGAAAACCGATGCTCAGCAGGGCATCCTGCTCAACGTCGTGGTCGGCGTGATCGGTGGTTTGCTGGGTGGATTCCTGCTGAAGCTGTTCGGGGTGGATGTCGAAGGCGGGGGTCTGTGGTTCAGCTTCGTCACCTGCCTCGGCGGCGCGGTGATCCTGCTGTTCCTGGTCGGACTGGCGACCGGGCGCCGCGGTGCACTGCGCTGACCTATCGCGAAGCTGACCTATCGCGAACCCGGGGTAGCCGCACATGGGTGACGGCTATCCCGGGTAGCTGACCGCTTTCCGGTGCGCTACGACAGATCTTGTTCGGATCGACTGGGTGTTGGAGCCGCGTCCGCTGGTCCGGATATGCGTACGAGGTCGGTGAGCCGGCCGACCTGGTCGGCCTAGCCCATCGGCTTGCCGTGCGCTTTCATGCTTCCGGCGCGAACGCTTCGGGCAGCCGGTTCGAAATAAGCTGCCGGGAGCCATGTTTCCCGCGGCGTCTGGGTGCTATTCGGTGAAGGACTGGATCAGCGCCCCGGCCAGGGGTGCGACCGGGCAGTTCGAGGAGGATCTTGTGACCGAGAAAAGCCATCGTTCCGCGGAGACCGGCGAATATGTGAGCGAGGAGACCGCAGCGGAGAACCCGAAGACCACGCTCGGCGAGGATGAGCCACACCATGGTGACCACCGGCGCGACCGCTCCGCGATCACCGGGCACTTCGTCAAGCCCGACACCAGTCGTCGCCACCCGGACACCACCGTCACCGAAAACGGGTGACATCCCGGATGCGGGGAGCGGTACGGCTGATCGCACGAACCGAGGACCGGAACTCATCCCGGCCCTGACTCGGTCGGCGCTGTGCCGAGGGCCCCTGTCCCGACGGGGGCCCTCGCCGCCGGTTGCTGCGCCCCGAGCGCCGTGCCTCGGGATCTCGACCTGCCGATCATCCGACTCGGCGCGGGACGAGGAACGCTTGTTGCGCTGGATCGGAGGTGCCCGCCGTCGCCGCCGAGAACGTCGTTCATCCGAGGCGGCTCATGGGCGCGGGGGGAGTTCGCCGCTGTGCGTGAGGTATTCGGCGATGTCGGCGAGCTTGGTGTTGGTGTGTTGACTGGCGCGTACGAGTAGGGCGAAGGCTTGATCGGCGGTGAGTTTGTGGCGTTCCATCAGGATGCCTTTGGCCTGCCCGATCAGATCGCGGGTGTCGATCGCTCGCGCTAGTTGGGTCATCTGCTGGGCGGAGGCCAGCGCCACGGCGGCGTGGGCGGCGAACAGCGACCCGACGTGCTCGGATTCGGCGTTGAACGCGGCGGGGGCCGGCGCGTAGAGATTGAGGGCACCGAGGTCGTTGCCGGTGACATAGAGCTGGAAGGACAGGATGCTGCCGATACCGAGTTCGGCGGCTCGGGCTGCGAAACGCGGCCACCGTGGTTCGTCGGTCGTGTCGGGCAGAGCCACGATGCGCTCGTTGTAGAGCGCGTCCAAGCACGGTCCTTGCCGCAGGTCGACCTGCGCTCGGTCGACTCGGTGAATCAGGTCGGCGGTGGCGACCGGCGTATGCATCGTCTCGCGTTTGTCGCTGATCAGTATCCCCGCGTAGGTGGCGCCGGGCACCGTCTGCACGGCGGCATCGACAATGCCGCGCAGGGTGTCGGCTACATCGTCTCGTTCCTGCAGGTAACGTGCCAGATCACCCAACCGCGCAGCCAGATCACCCGGCGCTGCGGAGGGACCGGTCCGGGTATTGCTGTCGTCGCTGAGGCGCGCATCCGTCATCGTCTGCCCGTCTTTCCGAAAGCTCACGGATGGCAGGTGCCGTCCAAGGAGCGTCGGCCTCGCCCTGCTCCGAAGGACAGTGCACACCACCCTACGCGCGAACCCGTGGCGTGGCGGAACAACGGCAGCGCACTTCGGTTCGGTAGGCCTGTGTCGGTCGTTGTATACGGTGGAGCGCGACCTGATGAAGCGGGGCTATACCCGCGCGCGGTCGGTGAAGGCGAGCGCGCCGCCGAGACCGGTCAACGCGACCCCGGCGAGGGTATCGACGGCGATCTGTGCCCGGCGACGCTGGAGCAAAGCGTGGAAGCGCGTCGCTGAAGCGACGAACAACAGCCACCAAGCGCAGCCGATGGCTATGTCGAGTACACCGAGCAGCAGCACTTGGGGCGTTACCGGACTCGCGGGGGTCAGGAACTGCGGCAACACCGCGACGAAGAAGAGCGCCGCCTTGGGATTCAATACATTGGCAGTGAACGCTAGAGCCCACGCCCGTGCACCCGGTACCGATGCCGGTGACGACACCCGAGTGGCCCGCTCGGCAGCCCAGCGCCAGCCGCGATAGCCATCACGCAACGCGCGCACACCCAGAACGACTAGGTAGGCCGCTCCAGCGAGTTTCACCACGGTGAACGCCTCGGCGCTGGTCAACAGGATCGCCGACACACCGATCGCGGCAGCCGTCATATGCACGATCAAGCCGCATTGAACTCCTACGGCCGCGCACACGCCCGCAACTCGGGAGCGAGAAGCGTGACGCAGAACGACAAACCAATCCGGACCGGGAATCACATAGGCCAGCAGCACCGCTGCGACAAAACCCCACACAAGACGAGCGTCCATCCGAAGTCTCCGGTTCCTCGACCAACCTTCCCCAGCGTAGGTCCCCACGCGTGACCGCAAGGCACATCTCGGGACCAGGCACTGGCCGGTGCGAATATGCAAGGTAGCAGCCATCTTCGAGCCCGCAGCCGGACACCGGCCGTCGCCGGACGCGCGCGGGAGGAGTTGCCGTTGTTCGACGCCCCACCACCCGGCCGGTCGAGCGATCGTGTCAAGCGGCGTCGGAGGCGACGGTAGGTGGTTGCTGTGCCATCGATGCGGCACGCCACGCTCCGGGCAGCAGGTCGGACTGCCCGCATTACCGGCCTGATCCGGGCCGGAAGCGTGCCGCGCGCAATCGTTCTCGTGCGCCCTATCTGTCAACGCCGTCGCCGGTGAGCTGGTGGCTCGTCTGCCGCCGCCGGAGGGATACCGGCCGAAGATCGGCGACGTGGTCACGTTCGACGGGGCCGAAGCGGGCGGAGACCGGTCTACTTCGCGAAGAATTAGCTGGATCCGCGCTACGCGCACCGGCATGTCGAGTGCGCCAGAGCATTCGCGAAACCTGCTGTGCGACAGCGCTGAACGAAACGGGCACGGGCGTGGGGGAGCGCGGGCCGGTACTCTGGATTCAAAGCGGCTGCGACGAGTATTAAGTTACTGCGAATTTCCCCGATCGTACCCACGATGTACTCGTAGTTGTGTACCGTATGTTATCGCAGGTTCGCTTCGCATCGGCGAAGTGGGCCGGGGTCGGGTACACGACCCCGCAGAAGGACTCCGTTGTCCGCGCGCGGGATGCATCCGCTCCGAGACGCGGACGACGTCGAGGATTGGGTGTGGCCGAATGCGTGTATCTGCTCCGATAACGGTCTCGGCTTTGGTTGTTGCTGGTGTGGTGGTGAGTGGTTCGGGGGTGCATTCGCCGGTGGGGGTGTCGGCGCCGGAGGTGTTGTCGGCGGCGGCTTCGGGTGGGGGTGTGGTGGGCGAGTCGGGGGTGGTGGGGTTGTTGCCGGTGGCGGCGGAGGGGCCGCGGCGGTTGCGGGCGGTGACGCCTGGGGTGACGCCTGGGGTGACGCCGTTCGCGGGTGTGGTTCCGTTGCAGGAGGTCAGGTTGCCCGCGGCGGGGGGTGCGTTGGGGATTCCGGAGGTGG
>NZ_JBHVDM010000145.1:0-10191 GCF_042802775.1 Nocardia sp. NPDC057455
CCGGGGCGGTCGCCGGGATTAGTCTCGCCGACCGGCCCGCCGTCTTTGCATCGAAAGCGCTGCGGCACCGGACGCTGCCCGGTGGCCGGTGCGGCGCGCTCGCTAGATGATCCGCAGAATTGCGCAGGTCGCGGCGGCGTGCGCGTACAGTTCGCCGTCCGCGGCGCCGATCAGCCGGGCTTCCGCGCTCGCGGTGGTAGGGCCGACGTGGATAGCGGTGCCTTCGCAGCGCAACGTTCGGGTGTCGGTGCGCACGTGCCGGTGTACGTGGATACCGATCTGCACCGAAGTGGACCGCGTCCCGCCCGGCAATCTCGTCATCACCGCCGATTCGAGGGCCGCTTCGAGCAGCGCCGTCATGAAGCCGCCGTGCGCCCCGCCGATGGGGTCGAGCAGGTGATCGCCCGGCTCGCCTTCGAAGACCACGGTCCCGTCACCGACCTGGACCAGCCGGAAGCCGAGTACGTTCAGGATCGGCGCGTTCGGGATTCGTCCGTCGAGCGCTCCCTGCAAGATTTCTCGCCCGGTCATGCCCAGCAGGTCGGGAGCCGTCTCGGCGGGTGGCCGCCAGATGCGGGTGCGGGAGCGAAGGGGTTCGGGCGCGGTCATGCATCGACGCTACAAAGAGGACGGAACCTTTAGAAGTGTCGGATCCGACACTTTCGCGACCATTTCCGACGACTCTTACAGCCTATGCACCTCCACGTCGGGCATCGCGTCGTAGTCACCGTCTTGTGTGACGATCGGAATGCCGTGTGCCAGTGCGGTCGCCGCGATCCAGCAGTCGTTGATCGGCACTTCGCTTCCGGCGGCCCGCAGGCGTGCGACCAGCAACGCCCAGTGCTCCGCGACGGTCTCATCCACCTCGAGTGGCTGAAACCGTTGTGCCAGCTGGTAGGTCGCCAACCTGCGTGCCGACACTTCGGGACTCGTAGCTCGCAGTACTCCCAGACGTAGTTCACCCAGGGTGACGGCCGACACGCCCCATTCGTAGCCGTCGAACCGTGCCGGATCGAAACGTTCCGCCTCGAGGCCGATGAATATCGATGTGTCGGCCAGCGCGCGTCGACTGATTACCACGGCAGGTCGTCCGTCGTCTCGGTCAAGATCTCGCGCAATTCCTCTCCGAGTCCCGTGGTTTCCGGGCCGAGGCGCATCAGTTCCCGGAGGACTTCCGAGGCGGGCACCCACTGCCGCCGCCGAGATATCGGGATGATCTTCGCCACCGGCCGGTTGTTCTTGAGGATTTCGATCTCCTCGCCGGCCTCGACGCGACGCAACACCTCGGCGGTGTGATTCCGCAGTTCACGTGCGGGTAGGGCAGTCATGCTACAAGCGTAGCCATTTTGCTACAGCCGTAGCAATTCACCCTCGAACGTGGCTCATCATGTGGACCGCGTTTCGTTCGCGTAGGGGCCGACTTCGGCGGTGAGGTCACGTGATGTGCGCCGCGCACGCCGGGCGCGCAGCAGCGCGTCGGTGGTGAAGATCGCCAGCGCGGCCCAGATCAGCGCGAAACCGGCCCATCGGGAGGCGGGCATCGGCTCGTGCGCGACGGCGACGCCCCAGGCCATCTGGAGCGCCGGAGTCAGGTATTGCAACAGGCCCATGGTGGACAGTGCGACCCGCTGGGCCGCCACGGCGAACAGCAGTAGCGGGACGAGGGTGACCGGTCCGGTGGAGGCCATCAGCGCGGTGTGGGCGGGGCCGGAGGCGAATTCGCTGTGTCCGGCGACGGCCGAGGCGACGGCGAATGCCAGCGCGAAGGGTGCGGCGACGATGCCCTCGGCGGCGATGCCGCGCAGCGCGTCCAGCGGGATCACCTTCTTGACCAGGCCGTAGGTGGCGAACGAACAGGCCAGGGCCAGAGCGATGATCGGCGGCCTGCCGTAGTCGACGGTGAGCACCGCCACCGCGCCCGCGCCGAGTGCGAGGGCGGCCCACTGGGCGCCGGTCAGCCGTTCCCGGAAGATCACCACACCGAACGCGACGGTCACCAGCGGGTTGATGAAGTAGCCGAGTGCGCACTCCACGACGTGGCCCGAGGTGACGCCGTACACGTATACGCCCCAGTTGAGCGCGATCGCGGCGGACGCGACCGCCGCCAGGCGCCAGACCCGGCCGCCGATGCCGCGCAACTCGCGTATCCGGCCGCTCACGGCGAGCACCGCGAGCACGACGACCAGCGTCCAGAGGATCCGCTGCGCCACCACCTCACCCGGACTGGCGAACGCCAGCAACCCGAAGAACGCGGGGAACAGTCCCCACAAGAAGTACGCGCTCGCTCCGAACGTTGCACCGGGGATGGACCTGCTTCGCCGCACGAGGACGAACGTAGTTGTCCCGTAGCCTTGCGGTCATGTCGATTACCGTGCAGGCGGCGGGCGCCACCGGACTGACCGCGGCCGAGGTCGAGCAACGTCGCCGCGACGGACTGACCAACGACGTCCCCGATCGGGCGAGCCGCTCGGTCCGCGATATCGTGCGCGCGAACGTCTTCACCCGGATCAACGCCATCCTCGGGGTCCTGTTCGTCCTCGTGCTCGCCACCGGATCGATCATCGACGGCATGTTCGGCCTGCTGATCGTCGCCAACAGCGCGGTCGGCATCATCCAGGAGATCCGCGCCAAGCGCACCCTGGATCAGCTGGCCATCGTCAGCCAGGCCAAGCCGATCGTGCGCCGGGACGGCACGGCGGTCGAGATCGCGCCGCACGAAGTGGTGCTCGACGACCTGATCGAGCTCGGGCCGGGCGACCAGATCGTGGTGGACGGCACGGTCGAGGAGTCCGCGCAGCTCGAGGTGGACGAGTCACTGCTCACCGGTGAGGCCGACCCGATCGACAAGGCGGTCGACGCCGCGGTGATGTCGGGCAGCTACGTGGTGTCCGGATCCGGCGCGTACCGGGCCACCAAGGTCGGCCGGGACGCCTACGCGGCGCGGCTGGCCGAGGAGGCCAGCAAGTTCACCCTGGTGCATTCCGAGCTGCGCAGCGGTATCGACAAGATCTTGAGGTTCATCACCTACCTGCTGATCCCCGCGGGCCTGCTGAGCATCTACAACCAGCTCGTCTCCAGCGAGGAGTCCTGGCGGCCCGCGGTCACCGGCATGGTGGCCGCGCTGGTGCCGATGGTGCCCGAGGGGCTGGTGCTGATGACGTCGATCGCGTTCGCGGTCGGTGTGGTGCGGCTGGGCAGGCGCCAGTGCCTGGTCCAGGAGTTGCCCGCGATCGAGGGCCTGGCCCGCGTCGACGTGGTGTGCGCGGACAAGACCGGCACGCTGACCGAGAACGGCATGCGGCTGTCGGACCTGAGGACACTGGACGCCTTCGACGACACCGAAGTACGCACCGCGCTGGCCGCACTCGCCGCCGATGATCCGCGCCCGAACGCGAGCGTGCAGGCGATCGCGGAGGCCCTGCCGAACGGTCCCGGCTGGCAGCGCACCGCCGTCGCCCCGTTCTCCTCGGCCCAGAAGTGGAGCGGCTGCTCCTACGGCGAGCACGGCGACTGGCTGCTCGGGGCGCCGGACGTGCTGCTCGACCCGCACTCGTCGGCCGCGCGGGTGGCCGAGGAGCTGGGTGCCTCCGGTCTGCGCGTGCTGTTGCTGGCGCGCGGCGACCGCGCGGTGGACGCCGTGGACGCCCCCGGCGTCGTGCGGCCCGCCGCCCTGGTGGTGCTGGAGCAGAAGGTCCGGCCCGACGCCCGCGACACCCTCGAGTACTTCGCGAGCCAGGACGTCTCGATCAAGGTCATCTCCGGCGACAACGCCGTGTCGGTCGGCGCGGTGGCCTCCTCACTCGACCTGCCCGGCGGCGATCGCCCGATCGACGCGCGGGAGCTGCCGTCCGACCGCGACGGACTGGCCGGCGTGCTGGACCGGAACACCACCTTCGGCCGGGTGCGCCCGGATCAGAAGCGCGCCATGGTGTCGGCTTTGCAGTCGCGCGGGCATACCGTGGCGATGACCGGCGACGGAGTGAACGACGTTCTCGCGTTGAAGGATTCGGATATCGGCGTGGCCATGGGCGCGGGCAGCCCGGCGACCAGGGCGGTGGCGCAGATCGTCTTGCTGGACAACAAGTTCGCCACCTTGCCCTATGTGGTCGGCGAGGGGCGCCGGGTGATCGGCAACATCGAGCGCGTCTCGAATCTGTTTTTGACCAAGACCGTCTATTCCGTCCTGCTCGCCTTCTTGGTTGGGATCGCCGGGGTCGGTTCCCAGATCTTCGACTACGAGCCCATCGGCTATCCGTTCCTGCCGCGCCACGTCACGATCGCGGCCTGGTTCACCATCGGCATCCCGGCGTTCATCCTGTCGCTCGCACCCAACAATGAGCGTGCCCGCACCGGCTTCGTCGGACGGGTCATGCGCTTGGCCATCCCGTCGGGCGCGGTGATCGGCGTGGCCACCTTCGTGGCGTACCTGATCGCCTATGCCGGGCCGGACGCGGGCGAGGAGCAGAAGATCCAGGCGGGCACCACCGCCCTGATCACCCTGATCATGATCGCGGTGTGGGTGCTGGCCATCGTCGCGCGCCCTTACGCCTGGTGGAAGGTGGCTCTGATCGCGGCGTCGGTGGCGGCGTACGTCTTCTTGTTCACCGTCCCGTTCACCCGTGAGTTCTTCAAACTCGACCCTTCCAACCTCGCGCTCACCGGTGCGGCGGTGGCCTGCGGCCTGGTGGGCATCGTGCTGGTCGAGGCCGTGTGGTGGGTGAGCGCGGTGCTGCTCGGCGACAAGCGGCAACTGCTGCCGAACTCGCCCGGCGGGGCCGCCTGACAGACTGGACGCCTGACTTGCCGCGCCACGAGAAGCCTTGTGCGAAGCGGCCATTCAGAGTTGGAGTACCTTCTGGAGACTATGGAGGTACTGCTGCACCAGATCGACGCGTTCGCCGACGCACCGTTCTCGGGCAACCCGGCCGCGGTGATGCCGCTCCCGTCGTGGCTGCCGGACGCGTTGCTGCAACAGCTGGCCGAGGAGAACAACCTCGCCGAGACCGCGTTCTATACATCGCAATTGCCTCCCGAGGCGGGCATGCCGCCGGGTGAGTGGCCCGCTTTCCACCTGCGGTGGTTCACACCGAGGGTGGAGGTCGCGCTGTGCGGGCACGCCACCCTGGCCAGTGCCGCGCAGATCCTGGCCGACCTGCATCCCGGCGAGGACCGGGTGAGCTTCTACACGCGCAGCGGCTGGCTGCACGTCGACCGCACCGACGACGACGAATTCGTCCTCGACCTGCCGGTGGTGCCGAGCATTCCGGTGCGGCCCGATCCGGCGCTCGTCGCGGCGCTCGGGGTGCGTCCGGTCGGCGCGTATTCCGGTACCGACGAGGTGATCGTCGTGGCGACCGAACAAGAGGTGCGTGATGCCGCGCCGGTGCTGTCGGCGTTCCCCGCCCTGCCACGCGCCGCGATCGTCACCGCGCCCGGCGACTCGGTCGATTTCGTCTCCCGGTTCTTCGGCCCCGGCGTGGGTGTTCCGGAGGATCCGGTGACCGGATCGGCGCACGCCCAGCTGGTTCCGCTGTGGAGCGAGCGGCTCGGCCGCACCGAACTGCACGCCAGGCAGCTCTCCCGTCGTGGCGGAAGCCTGCGCTGTGAACTGGCGGACGACCGGGTGCTGCTGTTCGGGCGGTGCCGCCGCTACCTCGACGGAGTCGTCACCCTCCCGGATTGAGCGCCCGCCCGCTCACGGTTGCGGAACCGGACCGTCGTCGGGGCCGGGCAGGACGACATCGCGGTAGTCGGGCAGCAGCGGGACCACCGCGAAGCTGCCCGCCACCGCGTCGGCGGGAAGCGCCTGGACCGCGCGGATGCCGGTCTGCCCGGCCAGGTTCCGCAATTGCGCCGAGGAGCCCCGGACGACGAGTCCGACGACGCAGCCGCAGCCGCCGCGCAGGCGTGCGGCGGAGTACGCGATGACACGGGCGGAACGGTCGTCGGCGGGGCGGGGGAGCAGCCAGGCCGCGTCCCGCGACGAGGCCACTGCCGCGGCGACGCCTTCCGGGACGGGCACGTTTACCAGCGGCGTCTGCACGCGGGGGACCGGCACCCGGTAGAGCACCTGGGAAATCCGCAATCCGCCGCTGTGCGCCGGAATCTGTCCGGGTGCCGACGGTTCGGTGAACGACACCAGCGCCCAGCGCGGGTCGCCGCCGTTCGCGTTCAGCGAGTCACGAGATCGGACGAGGTAGTCCGCGACCTGCTCGCCCTGGTCGGGCCCGAGCCGGTCGGTGGCCGCCGCGGGGCGATACGGCGGACGCAGCGCGCCGAGCGCGTAGATCAGCGCCATCAGCGCGACCACCGCCGCGGCGAGGAGGATTCCGCGCCACGGCGGCACCCGGCGATCAGGCATCGCGCAGGACGTCCAGCGCGTGTTTCAAATCGTCCGGATACTCGCTGGTGATCTCCAGGTAGCGGCCGTCGGCGGGATGCTGGAAGCCCAGCGACCGAGCGTGCAGCCACTGGCGTTGCAGCCCGAGCCGCTCGGCCAGGCGCGGGTCGGCACCGTAGCTGAGATCGCCGCAGCACGGGTGCCGGATCGCGGAGAAATGCACCCGGATCTGATGGGTGCGGCCGGTCTCCAGATGGATGTCCAGCAGACTGGCCGAATGGAACGCCTCGACGGTGTCGTAGTGGGTGACGCTCGGCCGCCCGTCGGCGGTGACGGCGAACTTCCAGTCGTTGCCGCGGGCCCGGCCGATCGGGGCGTCGATGGTGCCGCTGCTCGGATCCGGATGCCCCTGCACCACAGCGTGATACCGCTTGTCGACGGTGCGCTGCTTGAACGCGCGCTTGAGCACCGTGTACGCGTGCTCGGACTGCGCGACCACCATCACTCCGGAGGTGCCGACGTCCAGGCGATGCACGATGCCCTGCCGTTCGTGCGCGCCCGAGGTGGAGATGCGGTATCCGGCCGCGGCGAGCCCGCCCACGACGGTCGGCCCGCTCCAGCCGACACCGGTGTGCGCGGCCACGCCGACCGGCTTGTCCACCGCGACGATGTCGTCGTCGGCGTAGAGGATCTTCATCCCCGCCACCGGCTCGGCCTCGATGGTCAATTCCCGCTTCGGCTCGGGGAAGATCACCTCGAGCCAGGCGCCCGCGGTGAGCCGGTCGGACTTGCCCGCGGCGACGCCGTCGAGCTGCACCGACCCCTCCTCGGCGAGCGCGGCCACCGCGGTACGGGACAGGCCGAGCAGGCGGGACAGGCCCGCGTCGACGCGCATGCCGTCGAGCCCGTCGGGGACGGGCATGGTCCTGGTCTCCCTCATGCCGCGCTGCCCTCGCTCGCATCGCCGGGCTTGTCGTGGCCGACCCGGGTGCCGTTGGGTTCGAAGCCGAACACGGTGAGCACGACCAGCAGGATCGCGCCGCAGACGATGGCCGAGTCCGCGACGTTGAACACCGGCCACCAGCCGATCGCGACGAAATCCACCACGTGGCCCTGCAGCGGGCCGGGCGCGCGGAACAGCCGGTCCATCAGATTGCCGAGTGCCCCGCCGAGCACCATGCCCAGACCGATCGCCCACCCCAGCGAGCGCAAGGTGCGGCCGATGCGCACCACTCCGACGACGACGGCGGCGGCGACCAGGGTCAGCAACCAGGTCATGCCGGTGGCCATGGAGAACGCCGCGCCCGGATTGCGCACCAGGCTCAGGCGGGCGAAGTCGCCGACGACCGATACCGGGTCGCCCGGCGTCAGTTTCGCGACCGCGATGGTCTTGGTGAGCAGATCCAGGCCGAGCACCACCGCCGCGAGAACGAGCAGCGTCCGCAGGCGCTGCGGCGGAGCCGACACGGTCGTCGGATCGACGGTGTTCGCTGGGCTTTCCTCGGGCGGCCGGTCGTCACTCACGCCGACCATCATCTCTCGAGTGCGATCGGGCCCGGTGCGCGCGTCCGATTGCCGCGATCCGCGCCCGGCCCGCGCGAGGCACGCCGACCGGCGCACACGCGGATGTCCCAGCTGACACTCAGGAAGCGGTCGTACGCTGTTGCTCGTGACGGTGTTGTCTTCCCCCCGCCTTCATCGGAGCCCCGGCTCCGCACGGAGCGCACGCTCGGGCGTGCTGCTCATGGTGCTCGCGGTCGGCCTCTCGGCCTTCGGTGTCGGTTGCGGCGACGGCGCGGAGTCCAGCGGAGAGGCCGACGGAACGGAGCCGCTGGGAATCGGCAAGGAAGTGACCGTGCCGATCGCGGCAGCGGTGGCCACGGTGGAATCGGCCGGTGCGCAGCCGCGGTCGCTGCTGCGGCCGGAGTACCCGGCGGGCACCGAGCAGCGGGTCACGCTCTATACCGCTCACCACATCGAACAGCAGATCGACGAACAGCCCAGGCGTGATTTCTCCACCCCGGCGCTGACCATTCCGATGACCGCGCAGACCACCGCCGACGGCATCGATCTGACGCTCGGTACGGTCACCTCACCGGACCCGGCCATGGCCAGAGCGCTCACCAAGATCGGCGGCTCGCACGCGGGCTTCGACCTCAGTGATCTGGGCACGATCACCGCCCTGCGGCTCGAGCCCGCCCCCGACGCGTCGAACACCGCACGCGCCGCCCTCGAGCAGGCGTTCTACCAGGCCGTCTACCGGTCGATCGCGTTCCCCGACGAGCCCGTCGGCGAGGGCGCGGTGTGGACGGTGCGTCAAGAAGTGAGCAGCGGCGTCCTGCTCGACCAAGTGACCACCGCGACGCTGAGCAAACGCGACGGGGACCGGCTCACCATCGAACTGCACGTCACCCAGAAACCCAAGTCGCCGGTGTGGAACCTGCCGAACAACGCGGGCACGCTGGACATCCGGGACTACGTCATGGAGGGAACGGGCACCATCACGGTGGATCTCGGACTGCCTCTGCCGGTGGCCGGATCCATCACCGTCGGCGGTCACCAGGCCTACCGCGATCCGCACAGCGACAGCACGCTGCGCCAGACGATCGATACGCAGGTGTCGTGGACCGAATGACCCGTGCGTGCGCCTTGTCGGCCGTTGTCGCGCCGCTCATGGTCGCCGCCGGATGCGGTTCGCAGGAGGGCGCCGCGTCCGGACAGCCCGAACTTCCGCCGGTTGGGCCCGTGGTGGCCGCTGCTCCGGCGACGACCGGCCCGCAGACCGATTCCGCTCGGCTGCGTGAGCGATTGCTCAGCGACGCCGACCTCCCCGCCGGCTTCGCCGCGCTCGCGCCGCCCGCCGATGCCGGGAGCGGCGCCACCGGCGCCTCGCCGACGAATCCGGCCGAATGCGGAAAAGTGCTCGCGCCGCTCGGCGCGCAACGTCCCGGCGCGCTCGCGCAAGCGTCCACGCAGTACGCAGGGCCGAATTTCTCCAGCATCGATATCGATGCGGCCAGTTATCCGGCCGACAGGGTCGCGGGCGCGTTTTCCGATGTGCAGGAAATCCTGCGTCGCTGCGCGCACTATTCCAGCGCCGAGGGCTCCGATATTCCGATGGACTACCGCATCGGCGGGCTCGTCCAGCCGCCCGTGGGCGACGCCGCCGCCTCCTTCCAGGTGCGCACCACCAGCGACGACCTGACACTTCGGTCCTCGACCGCGATCGTTCAAGTGGGAAGCACATTGGTGCAGGTCGCGATCACCGCCCCCGAGGCGGTGGACCCCGCTGTGCTCAGCGCGCTCACCGCGGCCCAGGTGCGTCGGCTGCAAGGCGTCGCGGGCCCCTGATTTCCGACGATCCGGCCAATTGCGCGGATCGCCGGAATAGGCTCGGCATGGTCCGACACAACGCCTCGACCGGAGGTTCCCCATGTCTGATGTCAAACCCGTTCCCGATGGTTATCCGGTGGTCTCGCCCGGTCTGGCCATCGACGGCGCGGCGGCGGCGATAGATTTCTACAAGAACATTTTCGGCGCCACCGAACGTATGCGAATGCCCGGTCCGGACGGCAAGATCGCCCATTGTGAATTGATGTTCGGCGATTCCGTCGTCATGCTCGGGGATCCGGCACCCGATATGGACTTCCTCGACCCGAAGACGGTCGGCGGCACCCCCGTCAACCTGTACGTGTACGTCGCCGACGCCGACGCCGCCTTCGCCGCCGCGCTGGCCGCGGGCGCCAAGGAGCTCACGCCCATGACCACCCAGTTCTACGGGGATCGCAGCGGCTCCTTCGAAGACCCGTGGGGGCACCGGTGGACCGTGGCCACCCACGTGGAGGATGTGC
>NZ_JBHVDM010000146.1:0-10043 GCF_042802775.1 Nocardia sp. NPDC057455
CGTATGCATACGGGTTGTTCGGTGCGCCCCGCAAGTCCCGGACATGGCTGTAATGTCGATGGTGTGCAGCGACGAATTATGGGGATCGAGACCGAGTTCGGTGTGACATGCACCTTCCACGGTCACCGTCGACTGTCCCCCGACGAGGTGGCCCGGTATCTGTTCCGCCGGGTGGTGTCCTGGGGCCGTAGCTCGAACGTGTTCCTCCGCAACGGTGCTCGGCTCTACCTCGATGTCGGGTCCCACCCGGAGTACGCGACCGCGGAGTGCGACAACCTGGCGCAACTGGTGACCCACGACCGTGCGGGCGAGCGGGTCCTCGAAGAGTTGCTGATCGACGCCGAGCAGCGTTTGGCCGAAGAAGGCATCGGCGGCGACATCTACCTGTTCAAGAACAACACCGACTCCGCGGGCAACTCCTACGGCTGCCACGAGAACTTCCTGGTGGTTCGCGCGGGCGAGTTCTCCCGGATCTCGGACGTGCTGCTGCCGTTCCTGGTCACCCGCCAGCTGATCTGCGGCGCGGGCAAGGTGCTGCAGACGCCGAAGGCGGCCACGTTCTGCCTGTCGCAGCGCGCCGAGCACATCTGGGAGGGCGTCTCCTCGGCGACCACCCGCTCGCGGCCGATCATCAACACCCGCGACGAGCCGCATGCCGACGCGGAGAAGTACCGCCGCCTGCACGTGATCGTCGGCGACTCCAACATGTCCGAGACCACCACCATGCTCAAGGTCGGCACGGCCGCGCTGGTGCTGGAGATGATCGAGGCGGGCGTCTCGTTCCGCGACTTCGCCCTGGACAACCCTATCCGTGCGATCCGCGAGGTCAGCCACGACCTGACCGGCCGCCGTCCGGTGCGCCTGGCCGGGGGACGGCAGGCCAGCGCCCTGGACATCCAGCGCGAGTACTACGCCCGCGCCGTGGAGCACCTGCGCAATCGGGACCGTGATCCGCAGATCGACCAGGTGGTAGACCTGTGGGGCCGCACCCTCGACGCGGTCGAGGCGCAGGACTTCGCGAAGGTGGACACCGAGATCGATTGGGTGATCAAGCGCAAGCTGTTCCAGCGCTACCAGGACCGGTACGGCATGGAGCTGTCCGATCCCAAGATCGCTCAGCTGGATCTGGCGTATCACGACATCAAGCGCGGACGCGGCGTCTTCGACCTGCTGCAGCGCAAGGGTCTGGCCAAGCGCGTCACCGAGGACGAGGCCGTGGACGCCGCGGTGGACACCCCGCCGCAGACCACCAGGGCCAAGTTGCGCGGTGATTTCATCACCGCCGCGCAGGAGGCGGGCCGCGACTTCACCGTCGACTGGGTGCACCTGAAGCTGAACGACCAGGCGCAGCGCACCGTGCTGTGCAAAGACCCGTTCCGTTCGGTGGACGAGCGCGTCGATCGCCTGATCGCGTCCATGTGAGCCGGGCGGGCATGATCGAGGCATGATCATCGCCTTCTCCGTCACACCGCTCGGGACCGGCGTCGATGTCGGGCGCGCGGTCGCCGAAGCGGTCCGCGTGGTGCGCGCCAGCGGACTGCCCAACCACACCGATGCCATGTTCACCACCGTCGAGGGGGATTGGGACGCGGTGATGGCGGTGGTGAAGCAAGCGACCGATGCCATCCTCGCCGTGGCGCCACGGTGCAGCCTGGTATTGAAGGCCGACATCCGGCCCGGCGTGACCGACGCGATCACCGCGAAGGTGGAGAAGGTCGAGCGTTACTTGGCAGAGGGCTGATGGTCCGCGTTCTGGTCGATGCAGCGGGCCACCACCGACAGGTTCGTTCTCCGACGGGCACCGGTCGATCGCCCGAACGGTGAGTGCGGAGTCGGGACGTGGTCGCCAACGCGCTCAGCGCACCCCGACCACGTCTTTCGAGCCAAGTGATACCGAGCATGTGCCGTTGACGCGCCGCGCCGAAGGCGCGGCCGGACAAACACTGCGCGGCCGCGCAGATTACCCTCTATCGGGTGGCGATATCCAAGGTCGAGCGGCTGATGAATCTGGTCATCGCGCTGCTGTCGACCCGGCAGTTCCTGACCGCGGAGCGGATTCGGGACAGTGTGGCCGGATACGAGGACTCCGCCAGCGACGAAGCGTTCAGCCGGATGTTCGAGCGGGACAAGAACGAACTGCGCGATCTGGGCATTCCACTGGAAGTCGGTCCGGTGAGCCGGTACTCGACGATCGAGGGCTACCGGATCAACCGCGATGCCTACGAGCTACCCGACATCGACCTGACCGACCAGGAGGCCGCCGCCGTCGCGGTGGCCGTGCAGATGTGGGAATCGCCAGAGCTGGCCGCCGCCGCGGAGGGCGCGCTGCTCAAGCTGCGCGCCGCGGGTATCCATGTGGAGACCGACGTCGCGGTGGCCTCGGTACCTGCCGTTCCGGCTCGGACCCGCGGCTCGGAACCGGTGCTCGGGAAACTTCTGGCCGCCATCGATGCCGGACAGGCGGTGCGGTTCGAACACCGCGGCGCGATCAACGCCCCCTATCTGATGCGCGATGTCGAGCCGTGGGGCGTCGTCACCCATCGCGGCCGCTGGTACTTGGTCGGGCACGACCGGGACCGGGACGCGGTGCGCAGCTTCCGGCTGTCCCGCATCGGCGACGACGTGACCGCCTACGGCGCGCGCAATGTGGTCCGCAAACCCGCGGGTGTGGATCTGCGCGCCATCGTCGACCAGGTCACCAGCACCGCGCCGGTCAGCGGGTCGGCGACGGTGTGGGTCGCCGAGGGCCGCGGACGTGAGCTCCGCCGAATCGGGCAGGTCGTCGACGAGCGCACCGTGGGCGGCCGCACGGGCTCCGTGGTGGAGCTGCCGGTGCGATCGCGTGACTGGCTGGCCCGGCTCATCACCGGCCTGGGCCCGGACGCGGTGGTGCTGGCTCCCGAGTCGCTCCGCGCCGATGTCATCGCGCGGTTGCGTTCGGTGTTCGACCGGACGGAGGTGCGGGCATGAACTCGCGGCTCTCGGTGCGCCTTTCCCGGCTGCTGAACATGATTCCGTATTTCATCGCGCATCCCGGCATCAGCGCGGCCGAGGCCGCCGCAGATCTGGGCGTGACCACCAAACAGCTCATGAGCGACCTCAATCAGCTGTGGATGTGCGGGCTGCCCGGGTACGGCCCGGGCGACCTGATCGACTTGGCGTTCTCCGAGGAGAGCATCGAGGTCACCTTCTCCGCCGGCATCGACCGGCCGTTGCGGCTGACCTCCACCGAAGCGACCGCGCTGCTGGTCGCGCTGCGCTCGATCGTCGACATGCCAGGCATGGTGGACCCGACCGCCGCCCACGCGGCCATCGCGAAGATCGAATCGGCGATCACGGGTGGTGTGTCCACCGACGCCGACGGGCGATTCCCGACCCCGCCGCAGGAGGCGCCCGCTGTGGCCGCCGTGCGATCGGCTCTTGCGCTCGGCCGGGCGCTGCGGCTGGTGTACTACTCCGCCAGCCGCGACGTGGTGTCCGAACGCATCGTCGACCCGATCCGCATCGTCCTCGTGGACGACAACAGCTACCTGCAAGCCTGGTGCAGGCAGGCCGAGGGAGTGCGGCTGTTCCGTTTCGACCGGATCGAAGCCGCCACCGAGCTGGACGAACTCGCCCGGCCACCCAAGCATGCCACCGAGGCGACGGCGGGCCTGGACCTGTTCCAGGACGATCCGGCGGTTGCTCTGGCGCATCTGCGAATCCACGCCGACTACGCTTGGGTGCTCGATCAATACCCGATGCATCGGCTGGCGGTGCACCCCGACGGCAGCTTGGAGGCGACCATGCGGTTCGCCACGCTGGACTGGATGGCCCGCCTGCTGCTCGGTTTCGGGGCGGGCGTCACCGTCCTCGGACCGCCGGAACTCGTCGCGGCGGTGCGCGAGCGGTCGAACGCCGCGCTTGCCGCCTACGAGGAAGCCGGATTCCTGGAGGCCCGATGAGGGACAAAGGGGCCCTACCGGCATGAACAGTCGTGTGCTGGTGGTAGGCGCGGGCAGTATCGGCACCTTCGTCGGCGGCAAGCTCGGCGTCGCGGGCGCGGAGGTCACCCTGGTCGGCCGCAGACGGGTGCTCGACGAACTCGACGCGTCCGGGCTCCGGCTGACCGACCTCGACGGCGGTGACGACGCGTTGGCGGCGGACCGATTCCACCGCGCCACCGAACCGGATGACGTCGGATCGGCGGATCTGGTGCTGGTGACGGTGAAATCGGCGGCAACCGCGGCGGCGGTGCGCGATCTCGCGGGCAAGATCCGGCCGGGCACCGTGGTGCTCAGCCTGCAGAACGGTATCGGCAACGACTCGGTGATCCGGGAGATTCTGCCGCACTGTGTGGTCCTGGCCGGCATGGTGATGTTCAATGTCGTGCACCACCCCGGCGGCCGTTTCCATCGCGGCACCGAGGGCGGGCTCGCTGTGCAGGACGACCCGGCGCTGGCGGCGTTCCTGGACGTGTTCGAGCGGGCGGGGCTCGGCTTGCGCCGGTATCCCGACCTGCGCCCGGTGCAGTGGGCGAAGCTCCTGCTCAATCTCAACAACCCGATCAACGCGCTGTCCGGGCGCCCGCTGCGGGAGGAACTCGCCGAGCGGGACTACCGCCGCTGTCTCGCGCTGACCCAGCGCGAAGCGCTCGCCGTGATGAACAAGGCGCGAATTCGTCCGGCCCGGTTGACTGCGCTGCCGCCCCGGGCGATGGCCACGCTGCTCACCGTCCCCGATGGCCTGTTCCAGCGGGTGGCCGGACAGGTGTTGGCCATCGATCCGCTGGCGCGTTCGTCCATGGCGGACGACCTGGAGCTGGGCCGCACGACCGAAATCTCCTGGCTGTGCGGGGAAATCGTCGGACTGGGCGCGATGGTCGGGATGCCGACGCCGGTGAATGAGCGGCTGATCGAATTGATCGTCGCCGCCGAGCAGGGCGGTCGGCGTGCGTGGACCGGCCGGGAACTACTCGGCCAGTTGCGGGCCGCCGCGGCGGGCGCCGTGCCCGAACGCGGGGCGAACGAGCAGTGACGGCGGCGTTCGCGCACGTCACGGTCCGGTAGCATCGAAATATCACAGTCTTGGGAGGTAGATCATGGGCAGTCTGAGCATCTGGCACTGGCTGATCATTGCGGTGGTTTTCGTGATGTTCTTCGGCGCGAAGCGGATGCCCGACGCGGCCCGCAGCTTGGGCCGGTCGTTGCGCATCTTCAAGAGCGAGGTCAGCCAGATGCAGCATGAGAGCAACGCGTCCGACAGTGGCGCGCCGGCTCAGCAGCCCGCACCGCAGCTGCCCGTCGCGCAGCAGTCGCCGCAGGCCACCGAGCCCCGTACCGAGCCGAAATCGGTCTGAGCGGATCCGCTCGCGCCGGAGTGAGGAACAGCTCACTCCGGACTCAGTGCTGTTGCCGAGCTGAGCGAGGCACGTGAACCCAGGGGCGATCACCAACCATGCGAATCCCGTTCGATCCGCGGCGTAGCAAGCGCAGGACGAATCCCGACGGCACGATGTCGTTGGTCGAACATTTGCAGGAGCTGCGTTACCGGTTGCTGGTGTCGATCGCGGCCGTGATCGCGACGACGGTACTGGGGTTCCTGTGGTACGGGCACGGGTTCCTGGGACTGGAGAGCCTCGGTGAGATCCTGCGCGGGCCGTATTGCTCGCTGCCCGCGTCGGCGCGGGCGACCCTGAGCCCCGACGGGGAGTGCCGTCTCCTGGCGACCGCGCCGTTCGAGCAGTTCACGTTGCGGTTGAAGGTCGGCATGACGGCGGGTGTCGTGCTGGCGGCGCCGATCTGGCTGTACCAGCTGTGGGCGTTCATCACCCCTGGGCTGTATGCCAAGGAACGCAAGTACGCGATCGGGTTCGTATCCTCGGGCACGGTGTTGTTCGCCGCGGGAGCGGTGCTGGCCTATGTGGTGATCGCGCACGCGTTGAGCTTCTTGCTGACCATCGGCGACAACGTGCAGATCACGGCGTTGAGCGGAACGCAGTATTTCAGTTTCATCCTGCAGTTGCTGATCATCTTCGGCGTCAGTTTCGAGACGCCGTTGCTCATCATCGGGTTGAACCTCGTGGGAGTGCTGACCTACCAGCGGCTCAAGGCATGGCGGCGGGGGATCACCTTCGGCTTGTTCGTGTTCGCGGCGATCGTGACGCCGCAGGATCCCTTCTCGATGTTGGCGTTGGCATTGGCGCTGACGGTGTTGTTCGAGGTGGCGATCCAGTTCTCCCGGCTCAACGATCGGCGCCGGGCGCGCAAGGAGCGCGAGGGGTTGGCTGCGTTGTCCGACGAGGAGGCCTCCGATCTGGGCGCCCCGGAGCCGATCGATCCGGCCGAGTCGCTCACCACCCCCGCGGAGAAATCCACACGACCGGTGTCGGACTACTCCGATACGCTCTGACGAGTGACAGATGACCGGTCGCAGATGGGCGAGTTGGCCGTATTTTCCGCCGAGCTGAAGTTTCGGCTGGATCCCTTTCAGCGTTCTGCCTGCGCTGCGCTCGAGGAAGGCCACAGCGTCCTGGTCTGTGCGCCGACGGGCGCGGGCAAGACGGTCGTGGGCGAGTTCGCCGTTCACCTGGCGCTGGCGGCCGGTGGGAAGTGCTTCTACACCACGCCCATCAAAGCGCTGTCGAACCAGAAGTTCGCCGACCTCACCGAGCGCTACGGCCGCGACAGCGTCGGACTGCTGACCGGCGACCAATCGATCAACCCGGGCGCGCCGGTGGTGGTGATGACCACCGAGGTGCTGCGCAACATGCTCTACGCCTCCTCGGACGCGCTGCGCGGACTGTCCTACGTCGTGATGGACGAGGTGCACTATCTCGCCGACAGGTTCCGCGGCGCGGTGTGGGAAGAAGTCATCCTGCATCTGCCCCCGGACGTGCGGCTGGTCAGCCTTTCGGCCACGGTGAGCAATGCCGAGGAGTTCGGCGCCTGGATGGAAACCGTGCGGGGCGACACCGCGGTGGTGGTCGACGAGACCAGGCCGGTGCCGCTGTGGCAGCACGTAATGGTGGGGCGCCGGATGTTCGACTTGTTCGACACCAAATCCACCGAACAGAAGGTGCTCGTCGACGAAGACCTGGTGCGGTTCATCCGCCACCGCGAGGCTGCCGACCGGATGAACAGCTGGGGCGCCCCGCGCAACGGCCGCGGCGGCCCGCGCCGGGACTTCCGTCCGCTGCCCCGGCCGGAGGTGCTCGCCAAACTGGACGAAGAGGGTCTGCTACCCGCGATCACCTTCATCTTCAGCCGGGCGGGCTGCGACGGCGCGCTCGCGCAGTGCCTGCGGTCGCGGCTCGACCTGAGCCGTCCGGAGGAGCGCGACGCGATCGACGCGATCATCGACAAGCACACCGGTGATCTGCCGAAGACCGATCTGGAGGTGCTCGGCTACTGGGAGTGGCGTGAGGCGCTGCATCGCGGCTTGGCCGCGCATCACGCCGGCATGCTGCCAGCGTTCCGGCACACCGTCGAGGAACTGTTCGTCAACGGGCTGGTGCGTGCCGTCTTCGCCACCGAAACGCTGGCCCTCGGCATCAATATGCCCGCGCGCACCGTCGTGCTGGAACGGCTGGTCAAGTTCAACGGCGAATCGCACGCGGAACTCACGCCCGGGGAATACACCCAGTTGACCGGGCGTGCGGGGCGGCGCGGCATCGACGTCGAAGGCCACGCGGTGGTGCTGTGGCAGCCCGAGGTGGACACCAGCGCGGTCGCCGGTCTCGCCTCGACGCGCACCTACCCGCTGCGCAGCTCATTCCGGCCGGGCTACAACATGTCCATCAACCTCATCGACCGAATGGGCGCCGACGAATCACGCGCCCTGCTGGAGCGCTCGTTCGCCCAGTTCCAGGCGGACCGGTCGGTGGTCGGGCTGGTGCGCGGCATCGAGCGCAACGAGGCGGCGCTGCGCAAGCTGCGCGACCAGATCGGCGGCGCGGAAGGCGGGTTCCTGGAATATCTGTCGCTGCGCGAGCGGATCAAGCAGCGCGAGCGGCAGCTGACTCAGCAGAGTCGCGCCGACCGCCGCGGTGCCGCGGTGGACGCGCTCGGCGCCCTGCGACGCGGCGACGTGGTGGCGATTCCGTCCGGCCGCCGCGCCGGGCTGGCGGTGATCCTGGAGCCGGACGCGACGCCCGGTGATCCGCGGCCGCTGGTGCTCACCGAGGACAAGTGGGCCGGCCGGGTGTCGGTCGCCGACTTCCCGGTGCCCGCCGAGGCGCTCGGGCACATGCGGCTGCCGCGCCGAGTGGATCACCGGACCGCGCGCATCCGCCGCGATCTGGCTTCCGCTCTGCGCAGCACGGGGATCTCGGTGCCGGGCAGGCCGCGGCGCGGCAGGCAGTCCACCGCTGCCGACGACCGCGAACTGGCGACCTTGCGCCGCAGTCTGCGGGCGCATCCGGCGCACTCCCGGCCCGATCGCGAGCAACTGTCCCGGGTGGGTGAGCGGTACAACCGGTTGCTGCGCGAGACGGAGGCGATGCGCCAGAAGGTTGCCGCGACCACCAATTCGCTGGCGCGCACTTTCGATCGAATTCTCGGTCTGCTGGAGGAACGCGGATTCGTGCAGGAGAGCGAGGTGACGCCGGACGGACGCAGGCTGGCCCGCCTCTACGCCGAAAGCGACCTGCTGGTCGCCGAATGCCTCAGGAAGGGACTGTGGCGCGGCCTCGGCCCGGCCGAACTGGCCGGCGTGGTGTCGGCCTTGGTGTACGAATCCCGCCAGGAGGGTGGGTATCTCGGTGCGAGCGGACCGACGGCGCCGATCCGGCGGGCGGTCGGCGCGACCATCGAGGTCTGGTCGGAGCTGCGAACCGATGAAGCACGGCACAAGCTGCCGCCGACCAGGCAGCCCGATCTGGGTTTCGTCGACGGCGTCTACAAATGGGCGCGCGGTGATGGGTTGGCCGAGTCGTTGCTCGCCAGCGGTGACCAGGGTGCCCCACTGTCGGCCGGTGACTTCGTGCGCTGGTGCAGGCAGGTGATCGATCTGCTCGACCAGATCCACGGCACCGCCGACGATCCCGAGGTCGCCGCCACCGCGGCCAAGGCGGTGCGGGCGATCCGCCGGGGTGTCGTGGCGGTGGACGCCGCCTGAGCGGAACGAATGGCGGGCGCACGGCAGCGGCAATAACAACACGGCGGATTCGATTGTGATTTGATTTCTTTCGCGTACCGACCGTGGCGGAATAGTCGTGTCATGCGACGAGGCCCACGCGGGGGGCTACCGTGTGTACAACGATGCGAGTGGAGGCAAGCAGATGAGCGGCCCGTACGGACCGAACGACCCCGGGGAGGGACGCAACGATCCCACCCAGCAGTGGGGTGGACAGCAGGCGCCGGGCGGAGCCGGTCCCACGCAGCAGTGGGGCGGTCAGCCGCAGACCCCGGCCTCGGCCCAACCGACCCAGCACTGGGGTGAGCAGCAACCGCAGCAGCAGTGGGGACAACCGCAGCAGCAGTGGGGGCAGCAACCGCAGCAGCCGCAGTGGGGGCAGCAGCCCGCCCAGGGCCAGCCGCAGTGGGGCCAGCCGCAGCAGCAGGACTGGGGCCAGCAGGGGCAGCAGCCGCAGTGGGGGCAGCAACCGCAGCAGCCTCAGCCGCAGTGGGGCGCTCCGGGCCAGCAGCCGCCGCAGCAGGGCGGCAAGGGCAAAGGCCTGATCATCGGTCTGTCGGTGCTCGGCGTCGCGGTGGTCGGCGCGATCGTCGCGCTCGTGCTCGTGCTGACCGCCAAGGATCAACTGGACCAGGCCGCGGTGCAGGACGGCGTGAAGAAAGTGCTGTCGGACTCCTACGGCATCCAGGACATCAGCGACGTCTCCTGCCCGTCCGGCCAGGAGGTCAAGGTCGACGCCACCTTCGAGTGCAGCGTGAAGGTCAGCGGCGAGGCCAAGAAGGTGAACATCAAGATCACCAAGGACGACGGCACCTACGAGGTCGGTCGCCCCAGCTAGGCTGTGTCTGTTTTTCCAGCGCCTGCGGCGCTGGGTGTTCGCGGCCCCCTTGTGGCTCGCGTCCGAGCGACCGCCGCTTGCTCCTTCGTCG